>CAYGFJ010000444.1:0-1504 GCA_964349115.1 uncultured Francisellaceae bacterium | reverse complement strand
CTATTGCTCCTTATCTTATTGTAAATCGAAATTATCTTCAATTGGTGCTTTAAAAACTTAGCGTGTCAAAAAAATAGTGTGTGTCGCTATTGAGAGGGTTCAAAATTTTCCCCTCAACCCCTCAACTTTTCAACACTTCAACTTTTCTATCCATTCATCGTATACCCTTCTTCACCATGATCGCTGATGTCGAGGCCTTGTGATTCAGCTTCTTGGTCGGGGCGAAGGCCTATGATCCCTTTTACTAAAAAGGTAATGAGGAAACTGCTCACGACGGCATAGAGCATGGTGAGTCCCAAAGCTTTCCCTTGAACAAACCAAAGCATTTTATTTTCTAAGGCTAACTGAAGCCCATTCTGAGCGGTGATGGAGCTGATGAGATGAGGATTAATCGCCGCAGTTGCAAAAATCCCCGTCATGAGCGCCCCCACAGTTCCTCCGACACCATGAATCCCAAACGTGTCGAGAGCATCATCGTAGTTGAAAATCCGTTTGAGCGTAGTGCAAGCCGTGTAGGTTGTCGCCCCTGCTACAAAGCCGATCTCAACGGCGGCAGTTGTTGTCACAAAGCCACACGCAGGAGTAATCATCACCAACCCAGCCACTGCTCCAGAACAGCATCCAAGCACGCTGGGCTTGCCACGAAATAAAAATTCCATCGCAGGCCAGGTAAAACAGGCTGTTCCAGCAGCAAGAGTTGTGGTGATAAAGGCGTTCATCGCAATGGGATCAATGGCCAGAGCGCTCCCAGCATTAAACCCATACCAGCCGACCCAGAGAATACCTGTTCCGATGACCGTTAACACAAGGCTGTGGGGCATCATCGGTTCTTTGCCATGTCCCAAGCGCTTTCCCAAGATGATGCAAAGGACCAGTGCGGACCAACCCGAAGACATGTGCACGACGGTTCCTCCTGCAAAATCGAGAGCTGGAATAAGCGCATGCGGGTTGAGAAGTCCGTTCATAAGACCATTAGAGCCCCACACCATGTGGGCTAGTGGAAAATAAACCATAAACATCCAGAGAAAGGTATAAAGCAAAACGGCTACAAATTTGATTCGCTCCGCACTCGCTCCAAAAAGAAGAGCTGGCGTGATCATCGCAAACATCAGCTCGTAGATGCAAAAAACATTTTGGGGAATCCACATCGCATAGGCTGTATTTGGGGCTTCCGAGACGCCTCGCAGAAAAAAATATTCGCTGCCTCCCAAAAAAGGAGAATGAAAATTATGTCCAAAAACCAGACTGTACCCCACCGCCCACCACAAAATAGTCACCAGCCCACCAATACCAAGACACGTTGCCAAAATGGAGAGGACATTTTTTTGACGTACCAGCCCGCCATAAAAAAGCGCCAACCCTGGCATCATCATAAAGAGGACTAAAATTGCAGAGACCATCATCCAAACCGTATGCCATGGGGCTGCGACGGGTGCTATCCCAGTCGCGCTAGGATCGGTATTGTGAAGCATCGACTCCAAGTAAGCGACGCGCTGTTCTAAAG
>CAYGFJ010000443.1:0-1517 GCA_964349115.1 uncultured Francisellaceae bacterium | reverse complement strand
GATTGGTATTGTTGTGCTATATATTTTGAATATGCAAACTAATGTTTTGCTGAGTCGTTTGAAAAAGTTCCGCCATTTGTTGTTGGGTTAACCATATGGTTTCATTTTCAAAGCGTGCTTCAATATGGGTTTGCCCTTCTTTTGTTTGATAAATCAAAAAATCAGTTTGAGTTGTGGGAGTTATTTGATGAGACATGCCTGTCCTTTTTGTTTGCTTTAAAGGCAAGTGTAGATAAAAATATCAAAACTCACAATGCCGAGATCATTTCATTTCGCTTCACGCCGCCGAACCAATTGATAACCACGACGGAAGAAATACCAAATCGGGGCACTTAAGATATGCACCAAACGGGTGAAGGGAAACAAGAGAATGATGGTCAAGCCTGTCAAGATATGCAGTTTATAAATGAGGGGGACGTTAAAGATGAATTGCGCAGCGGTTTCGCCGTGGAGGATCACGATGTACTGGGCCCAGTTGGCGAGGGCTTCCATCATGGTGCCGCTGGAATGCGCGTACGAGACGGGGATGGTCGATAAGCCCAAAATCAGCTGGAGATACAGGAGCAGTAAAATCACAATGTCCATGACACTGCTGGTCGCCCGGACGCGCGGATTAAAGAGACGACGACACACCAGCATGGTCAAACCCACAAAACAGATCGAGCCAAAAATGCCCCCGGCGGTCATGGCCAAAAGCTGCTTGTGATGGACGGAGATTACATAAGTGTAGACCGAAGCAGGGGTTAAAAGCCCCACAAAATGGCCCATTAACAGTAAAATGATGCCAATATGAAAGCTGTTGCTGGCTACATGCATGTATCGCGTGGACAACAGCTGACTGGAGCCTGATTTCCAACCGTATTGGGCATAGTTGAGGCGGTAGATGCAGCCCAAAACGCAGACCATGATGGCGACGTAAGGGTAATATCCAAAGAGGACGGTTTGTATAAAATCCATGATGATCTCCTTTTAAAACGCGGGTTTTTCTTCCCATTCACGATCCAGTTGATCGCCCGTCAATCGTTCGTGACCAGTTTTTTCCAAAACGGCGACGACAATTTCTCCATTGGGCTTGACACCTGACAAAAAGACCAAGGCATCAAAAATCGCGGCATAGGCGCTTTCATTTTTGTGAAGGCGGGTCGCTAGAATGCTCAAAATATTCACCTGACGTCCCAGCGCTTTGCGGGCGGTTTCAATGGGTCGCGTTGATAAAAACTCCAAGAAAACGGGAAGATAATCGGGCAGTTCCTTCGCTGCAAATTGAAGCCCGGCTTCAGCATAATAGCTCATCATGTCGACCATGGCCTGACCGCGGTCACGAGAGTCGCCATAGGTGTGTTCGAACAGATGGAGAGACAGGCGGTTGTTCATGTCAAAAAAACCGACGTATTCGGTTTCCAAGCTGAGCAAGTCTGTATTTTTCAGCGTGGCGATGAGGGCTTCGATGGGGGCAAAGTGATCAGCTGGAAGCAGGGCTTCGGACTTCAGAATCACACTGCATTCATCCAAAGCGT
>CAYGFJ010000442.1:0-1520 GCA_964349115.1 uncultured Francisellaceae bacterium | reverse complement strand
GCAAAATGTATTATATATCGATATACGATATTTTTCAACTGATCATTAGAATTATTAAGGAAAAATAATAACATGACTTGTGAAGAAAGATACTCGTGTTTTTCTTACATTAAATAATATTTTTGAGTGACCTAGAACTCCTTGAAACTTCTTAAACCCCCCTGTGACCCTAATATTCCCTTAACTCTTCTTCTGTACAATTTTCCCTATGATATTTGGTAAACATAAATAGTGAGAGACACAAAACACATGACCCGAAACCCCCACCGAACCCACTACCAAACTGCCCTTGTGCAGAAAATTATCACCAGAGACAGTCATGGCAATGAAATAGCCAGCGGTGAAAAACTACGCCACTTCAAAATAGAATCCGATAGCAGCGTATGGGTATTTTTTACTGCAATCATGGTACGCATACAAAACCCAGACAATCCAGAACAGCTAAAACGTTTAAAAATAAACCTTGATGGCAAGAAAGCAAAAGAAGCTATAGCAAAAGATGAACAAGATCGATCGCGCAGTTACAGTGCTTCCGTCAATACTGGGGCACTACTCCCTCAATCTACTGACCAATGTTCTCTGCACTATGTCGGCAAGACATTACAATACGCACAACAAAAACTGCCTATTGAAATGTGGGTACTCATCGCCAGCTGTGTCTCTCATATCAACACACCCAGAGATTTAACGGCATTTTCTAATTTCTCCTTAGGCAGAACTGTAGGAGCAAGACTATTTTGTATCGCATCTGTTGATGTCTCCCACGATATCCTAGCTCCTTTATTCTGTGGCGATATCAACACCGTTCGGCATATGCTCAATCTCCATCCAGAGTATGTATTTAAAAAAGGCCATGGCATTGATCTGGCAGGACACCGCTATCAGAACATCAGCCCACTCCAGGCGGTGGTTGCAACACAATACGATGCGCTTATTCCTGAGATAGAAGAATCGGTTAGAGCGGTGGATCAAAAAACAGGTAATGGCTACACGATAAAAAAAATCCAATTAATTGAGATTCTAACCCAAGGCATTCAATTTTTTATAGAAAAGCTTGAGCTTGATAAACAATTTCTGCAATCCAATAACGGGTCAACTGTCGCAATCGATGAAAAAGTGGTACAACAAACAGTACTCGTTCAAGCTATCGCCAGTCAAAATACCGAAACGATGTTCAATGCTCTGCTAAAAGCCCAAGAAGAAAACACCTTTGATTTTAGCGCTCTCCTTACAGCGGTGAACAATATGGATAATGTGGATATTAGATTCAATGCTGATAATACCGTCACCATCACTTCTGTCACCTTACGGACCGCTGTTGATACATTTATAAATCAATATAAAGAGCATACTGAAAAACAAACCATAACCAATCTTTTTGATGTGCTGAAAGCAAAAATCATTTATAAGAATAATTGGTCTTTCTGGTCGCGCTCCACGAACTCCAAATGCACCGTCTTTTGGAATTTTGGGGTTGGCACTGCGCAATCCCTCACCCCAACCAATGTTGCTCAAGATCT
>CAYGFJ010000441.1:0-1520 GCA_964349115.1 uncultured Francisellaceae bacterium | reverse complement strand
TCATCAATAAACCAATAAGGAGAAAACTGACAATACTGTAAATCTGTTGAAACAATCAATATACGTTCAACAATAATGAGCCTTGGGTGTGTAAAAACACCGTAACTTGAGGGGTAGTGGCCTCAAGCTCGCTCGCCTTTGCACTTAACAGTACCTTTATCCACACGACGTCGATTGTTTATATTTTGAGGAAAGATGAAGAGGAAAAATCGTGGCAAGACATATTCAGTTTCGTGAAGATATTTTAGCAGCCTGCGGAAAAATCCCGGGTGGATCCAATCAGTATCGTGCCTATATCGAATCTTCTGCGCGGGTGATTGTTGCTGACTTAAGGATTGTCGGGGGGTTGCCTATCCGTTTTAAGAATCTGCAGGCATCTTCCATTGTAAAACTTGTTCACCACTGGCAAGGAGAGCAACTCACTCCCAAAACCATCAAAAACAGATTGGCTGTTTTACGTCAATTGACCCTGACACAACAGCGGCCGATTTCATTGCCCAGCAATGCTCTACTTGCTATCAAAACAAATAAGCAAAAAATCAAAAAGCACAGCGCAGCAACCATCATGCATCCAGAGGAGATTGACTGCCCACCAGTGCGCCCCGCCCTCTTGTTGCAGTATCACTTTGGACTTAAAAAACTGGAGGCCTTGCGATTCACCCGCTTCATGATCCAAGAGAGCCGATTGGAGGTCCCTCGGAGCATTAGCTATAACAAGACTGATCGCCGCATTCCCATCGTGAGCGATGAGCAAAAGACTTTGGCTTTGCAGCTCAAGCAAAACATAACGCATGGATCCCCAAAAATGATCCGCGCCTTGTCACTCATGCACAGTGCGGCATTAAAAACATATCACATTGGCCACGCTGAGCATTTTAGGCATTTATATATTTTCAACCGCATGACTTCCCTTCTCGCCCGCATGTCTGAGGCCGAGGCTTTTAAACTTGTTTCAGCTGAAGTGGGTTATTTCCATGTCACCCAGGTTAAAGAGATTTTTGCATGTCTAAAAAATTCTTAAAACTATGCCTCAAAAGCATCCATCAAATGTTTAAGGATCAACACCGTATTGCTTTTGAAACCAAGCATGACTATCAACTGGGCCTTCAAAAAATGGCGGTGGATCTCCACGCTGGGGGGTATCCTTTATCGCATATCCGAGACATCAAACCCAAGCACGTTGAATACTTGCTGAAAACATGGCAACAAAACGGTTTGGGTCAGGGCACGATCAAAAACCGCCTTTCTCAAGTCCGCTACCTTGCAGAGTACATAAAAAAACCCACTCTCCTTCCCAAAAGCAATGCCGAGATGAATGTGGCCAAGCGAAGTTACATGGCCAAAGAGAGCAAGGCGATTCACTACATCGACCCTTCCCATTTTGAAAACACATTGATCCGCTACTCAGTTCAGCTGCAACAGCATTTTGGCCTCAGACGTGAAGAATCCATCAAATTTATCGTGAGTTATGCCGACCAAGGCAACCACATCCGCCTCAAAGATTCCTGGACCAAAGGGGG
>CAYGFJ010000440.1:0-1522 GCA_964349115.1 uncultured Francisellaceae bacterium | reverse complement strand
GTAAGCAAAGAATACTTCTGAAAAAATGGAAAGAAAAAACAGTCACATTTTCAGGTAATACTATTTCAGTTACACGCACCACCAATATTTGCCCTGATAAAGAATGCCAAAAAGTAGTTGATAAAGAGCTCAGAGCACAAAAAGCAAAGAGGGATAAGATCAAAAGCGATAGGGAAGAGCGTGTTGCAGAAAATCTACAGAAAAAGGCTGATATCAAAAAAGCACACCTCCAAAAAACCGCATAAAGTTTTACTGTTGAATAAGTCTGTCTCTTTAGGTTAAAATAGCATATACACTATAAAGCCGCGGTGGTGGAATGGTATACACGGGGGCCTTAAGAGCCTCTGTCAGCAATGATATGAGAGTTCGACTCTCTCCCGCGGCACTGGTCTCGCGTGGCGAGACAAGCACGAACTTGGAACAAGGAACTCAGAATATAATTATTTAGAGTTCTTAGTTCTAGATTCTTTGTTCAAAGTATTTTTGCAGAGCAAAAATCCCGGGGAGTGGCTCAGTTGGTAGAGCGGGCGGTTTGGGACCGTCAGGTCGGAGGTTCGAGTCCTCTCTCCCCGACAAAATTAAATTAAAGCATATATTCTAGACTTAGCGCGATATATATCCCAATAATTATACGTTGAATCTAAAACGTACTAATGACCTTCTTGGGAGATCAACTCTTCTTCCCCCAAATATTTTTTGTGCTTTGGTTAATGAATTTATTGCAGCTGCATTGGTTGGATGCGTAAATGATTCAATTCTAGTGACGCCTGGGTTTTGATCTCTACATTGATCTATCAAGTGGCCAATTAAAGCAGTTCCTACCCCTCTCCCCTGATGCTCAGGCATAACAAGTCTTAATAACTCTGCTTTGCCGGGTACTGCTTTATCTACAACATATTCACCCCAACCCATTAATTCTTGATCTATTGGAGAAGTAGCTAAAATACGTACAATTTCATCATCATCCAGTATCTTTTCAAATTGACCCCTGTTACATTCCCACCCAAAACGTTGTCTTATCGTCTGTAGTCCAGCACGACTTACTAATAGCTCGTCAAATCCAGCAAGCAATACACCTTTATCACCTGCCGTGTAGCTTCTAAAATGCACTCCCTGGTCCCTTGTTTCTGCTTCAATCATAGGTAATTTATAATATTAGTTGTCTATTATAGCAAAATTGTGTACCAACTCATTAACGGAGCTTCAGACTGAGGATTTATATCTAGTATCTACCATGGGTTAACCTTTGATGCATTAACTTACCTGCTCACTGAAATCGACTTTTCCAGCTCAGCTTTTGGCGCACTTACTATTACGTGTCCATTTGCATCCAGCAAAATTGTATAACCCGTATCATACGCCTTTGAACAATCGGTAATAGATTCACCATCATTTACAGAAGGATCAACAGGCAAGCTGGACAGGTATTGAGGTACAAGAAATGAGCATAGATTTACTCCATTGCTACTCACATTTCCTGATGTAGAATTTGGAATATTTTCGGGAAATGATCCAGTATGAT
>CAYGFJ010000439.1:0-1523 GCA_964349115.1 uncultured Francisellaceae bacterium | reverse complement strand
GCCTGGCACCGCCCAAGCCGCCACCAGTGAGCATGCCATCAAAGAAGCGGGGAAAGAAACGAATGCCCAATTGCCTTGGCTCAACTCACGTTGATCGAGCAGGGAAAAACTTTCAAAGATTCGCCGCACAACCGCGACGATAGCCGCTGAATCAGGTCTGTCGAGTTGCGAGATAATTGCATCTTCCGGCACCGAATCTCGCAGGCGACCTTCTTCGGCGTGCATCGGAAGCAGGTCTAACAAACCCTCAGGGAATGAATTTTGTGCCATTTTGATTACTAAACAGTCGCTTTATGGGGCGACAGATATGCAAGTAGCGAGAAACAGAGCTGTTCCAGCCAATCACTTCCATTCTTCCATTTCTCCGCTGTCCACTCGCCACCGTTAGTTGGTTTATATGCAAGATCAATCAACAATGACCACATCAACAATTCCGCAGGAGAAATGTTGGACTTTAGTGAGGTCTGATTATTGATGATTGCATTTGCGGCCTGATTACAGAATTTTATTTCATGTGATGATTGTGCGAGCGTGAATATATCGTTCCGCTTTTCTTTCAACTGGCCACTTTTATTATCAATAAGCCATTCTGGAAATAGGGATAGCAGTATCCTTTCATGGCGATCAGGTTCCGCTTGCCGTTTGATTAACCCGCGCCCCGCCAGCAAGAAAACAAAAGCGACAACTTCCGGCGATGCATTGTGAAGTGCTTGCCCATGTGCAGACCAGTTTCTTGCATGGGTGAGCAAATATGGTATTACGGCGAAACCACGGTTTTTATCCGACTTATCAAGCTGCGCCAAAGGTGACTGTGCCATTGACGTGTTGCTAGACACAATATTTTTTGCCTTCTTGTCCCATAGCGATAGTAGTGTCAGCACAAAAGGAGAATATGGATTGGAAACCTTTGAGCTAGGCAGTTCAGGCAATAGTTTTGGCCATATCTGGAGCCAATTTGATAATGCCTCGATTTCAATTTTTCCATCTTCATCATAGGCGCAATCATTTATCCTAAATTCATTCATAGACTTTCCCTGCAACTGGGACAGGAGATGTGAGCAACCCTCCAGAATACCGCGCCTTAAAATGAGCTCTTTGTTCTCAAGATGCTTGCTTAGCCATGCTTTTAGCGACTCATCTCCACTTTCCTTTGCGACATACTGCGGAGTAGGAATGCCCAGTTCCTTTGCTATCCCGTTTAATGCATCCGTGTCATTTGCATTTGCTGTGAAGAACACGATGTTGTCACATGGAAAGCCGGATCGCAACAGTTGCACATAAAGAGCGAAGCCTGCCACCTCGGCCTTAACTGCATATTTTTTTTGATCGAAGAAATTTACCAGATTTAAATCAATAATGACCACATCCCACTCGTTAACGCACCGCTTGGCGAGATCATCGATTCTTTCCTTCATGCTTGCGTAGGTTTCAAACCAGTTCAAGCTACTCAAAGAATTTTTCTCAAACCATTCCTTAAGCGATTTTGAATGCGGGAAAACCTTATTTGGGTTGTAGAACTCTCT
>CAYGFJ010000438.1:0-1525 GCA_964349115.1 uncultured Francisellaceae bacterium | reverse complement strand
TCCATGGTTCGCAGCAAAGCACCTTCATCAAGATGCGCTTTCAAAATCGATTGAATTTTGCCAATGTAGTAGAGAGTGCTCATTGCCATCTTCTTAAATATTCTGCGCATTTTTGTGAAATTCGCATCGCGGGTTGATCCAAAATCTTCGTCATGATGAAGGATACGGGAACCACCACAATAAAGCTTATGATTCCCGATGACAATGCAGCGATGAAGTAAGTGGTGTGATGGATTAAGCTGATAAAGACAAAGCTGCCCAGTGACAACAATACAATGTAGTGAAATAAATATAGGGAGAAAGAAATATGCCCAAAAAACAAAATAAAACGGTGGGAAAAAAAGGTCTGTAAGCGCGGAGATTCAACGAGGCAGCCCAAGAGAAGGAAGGCTGCAATCATGTGCCAAGTCGAGTAATCAAAAAGCGAATAATGAATAAGATGGTAAAAATCATGAGGGACTTGGTGAAAGGGATACGCCCCTAGAATAAAAACAATGACTAAAAAGAGAGGCCGAGTGATACGCGAGAAAAGCTGCGGCAGTACTCTGGGGTGGTGTTTTTGTAAATCATTCAAGCAAACCCCTAAAGTAAAGAGGGGCAAATAGGTTTTATAAAAACCCACGATGCAAAAACAGTAAAGCAACCAGCGCCATTCTTTGAGACGAAAGCAGGCCAAGAGCAGAAACGTCAGCATCGAGCCATAAAATTCAATCGGCATGGTCCAAAGAGGGGCGTTGTAGTACGGATAAAATGGGGTGAATAGGGTCAAAATGGGTACTGTGATCAAATCTTGAAGGTGATGAGGGATGGTAAGCAAAGCCGCAGCTGACCAGGGGGAGTGGGTGATAGCTGAGGCTTCATTGCTGTAATAACAATGTGCATGGATCAAGAGGAAAGCCATCAGAACTGAGGCGGTGATGGGGATACCCAAGCGCGGGATGCGTTTTGCGACAGAAGTCCAAAACTCGCTTTTTAAATCTTTGTGAAATAAGGGTGCGCTTAAGACATAGCCGCTCAAGATGAAGAAAACCGCGATCGCAAAACTGCCATTAAAAAAGAAATTGAAGGGCGTTCGTATCCAAAAAAGATCCCAGGAACTGTGGACCTGCGCGACTTTTCCGGAAAGAGAGGCGGGATAGTAAAACCACATAAAATGATTCAAAAACACCATGAGACACGCAATGCCTCGCAAGCCATCTAAATAACAAATTCGTTTCATATCGGAAACGCTCTTTCAATGAGAGGATCCGCTATTAAACTTGAAAAAATATCATTTGCAAAGCAAAAGAAGCTTTGGTAGAATCCGCGGGCTCTCCTTGCCTCAAGCGTTAAGTTGTCAAGAAGAAGGCTTAAATAAATATTTAATCCAGAAGGAGTTAAAATGAAACACTACGAAGTGGTCTTGATGCTTCATCCTGACCAAAGTGAACAAGTTCCGACATTGGTTGCTCGCTATGTCGACATGATCACGTCACACGGTGGAAAAATCCATCGTCAAGAAGATTGGGGGCGTAAGTCATTGGCT
>CAYGFJ010000437.1:0-1533 GCA_964349115.1 uncultured Francisellaceae bacterium | reverse complement strand
GCTGAACACAGTGGTCATCGCGTTCAGGTGTTGACCCCAACCAAAACCCATTTGAATGAATTAGATCAAAAGGTAAAACGTAGGAGTTTTAGCGCCTGGCACTGGGTTGCCCATCATTTTAATAAGCCTGAAAGCACTGAAACGGTGCGGGGGTATTTGTATCGCAATCAGGAGCAGGAAAGTGGGAGCGATGCTTTTGCATCGCTGTGGGCTCGTCAAGGCCATGAGCTTGTCCTGATTGATTCCGCCCATCTCTTGGGTCATCACGATTTGGAAGGGTTACAGCGCGTTGCTCACACCAAGGGTACAAAACTCATTTTTTTGAATTCAGACGATGCATTAAAAGGCGGTGGGGTGGGTAGCCCCATTGATGTGATGCGTAAGGCACAGGTTAAAGAATATGATTTGGCTGAGACAAAATTGTCCCCTCATGCCCTTCATACTGCCGTTTTGGAAGTGCCCGATGATCTCAGTCGAGCCGCACTCATTGCAAAACAATACGGGGACCTCCCCGAAGGGACACAGAAAGACACCCATGTGCTTGCCCACACCAACAAACAAGCGGATTTTCTGAATCAAGCAATTCGTGCCGCATTGAAAAACAAGGGTCAGCTTTCCCGCAATGAATTGATGGTCAAAACCTTGAGTCCTATTTATCTGACCGCGGTTGAAAAGAAGTACGCAAGCCAATATCACAATGACATGGTGCTAAAGCATTTTCAGAAAGGCAGCGTTGAGACCTATCTTATTCTCAAATACATTGAAGAAGACAACACAGTGCTGCTCCTGAATAAAAACCAAGAAAAGGTCTTTTGGAATCCGCAAAAAAGCAATTGGAAAACAGCGCTTTATAAAAAAGGGGAGTTGGGCATTGTTGAGGGCGATCGCTTGGTGGCAACAGACAATATGCGGCATTTGAAAATTGAGAGTGGCCACAGGCTCATCGTTGAATCTGTTGCACCCAAATCAATGGGAATTTTGAACGAGACGACAGGCGAGGCCTTGACTGTTCGCCCCAGTGATTTGGCAGGCAGCGCTCTAACGCATGCCTATGCCACCACGATTTTGCGTGCACCCAAAGAGCGACGTTCACATCTGATTGCGGATATAAAAGGCTTTGCAGCGACATTGGAGATGATGAATGAGCTAAAAAGCCGTGCGACGGAGTCAATCGATATTTTAACGGATCAACAAGACAAGCTCTTATCCCAGGCCCAAAAGGCCCAGCTGAAAACGAGCGCCTTGGATACTTTGATCACACGACAGAGGATTTTGATCAGATTGCAGCGCTGTTGTGTGACCAATACAAAGGCATTGACGGGCGCAGTCTGAGGCAAAAGTCTTTGGAATATGTGATTTCGAAATTAAGTGAGCGAGAGGCCGCCTTTTTGCACCATGATGTGCTGACAGAAGCCTTACAATATGGGATTGCAGCCCAGGCCCATTCGGGCGGTAAAGAGACTTTGACGCTTGTCGATTTACGGGAAGAATTAAAATCCTATCGGGACACCCAAAAGCTGCATTGTTCAGAAG
>CAYGFJ010000436.1:0-1547 GCA_964349115.1 uncultured Francisellaceae bacterium | reverse complement strand
ATTATCAGATACTATTGTCTCACAAATTCCAGTAAGGGCATTTGGTTTTTCACAAAAAACTGCTCAAGTTGGAGATGGTGATAAGATATACGACATTAAGCTTTCTGAAGATGATGATTTAAAGAAGTCAGAAGTTACATTGTCTATAGCACCAACAATTGTGGGTACACTGCCTTCCGCGATGAAATATTTAGTTGATTATCCATGGGGATGTGTGGAACAAACTACTAGTCGCTTCGTTCCGTCAGTAATTGCCAAAAAGTATAGCAGTTTATTTAAAGATTCTTTAGAAGGAAAGGATATTGATGATATTTTAGAAAAAGGCATTTCAAGGCTTGAGAATATGCAGCGTCCTGATGGTGGCTGGACTTGGTGGTATACAGGTAACTCAGATCCATTTGTGTCGGCCTATGTATATGAATATCTTTATTTAGCAAAACAAGAAGGATCAAGTGTTGATCAAACAATGATGACACGAGCTGAATCATATCTTGAACATCATCAAAGTACAGAGTCGCTTAAAGACCGCATAATAAAGGTTTACGCTCAGACATTATTTATGAGTCCTGATAAAAATAAACTAATTAAAGATTTAGAAAATTATTCGCCAGACATAGTAGCGTATGCAGTGATGGCTAATTATTACAATGGAGATAAAAACCCCGAGACTAATGGACTAAACAAGCTAATTAGTCTAGCAAAACCACAAGGTGATGCCTTAGTGTGGGGAGCAGGAGAGTCTCAACGTTTTGCTTCCGATAATGCGTCAACAGCGCTGGCAATTCGTGCAATTTTGTATGCTAATGGTGATAGAAACATAGCAGCAAAAGGTATGAGGTTTTTGACGCGTAATCGCTTTAGAGAATACTGGTCAAATACTTTCTCTACCGTTCAGGTAATTAGAGCTGTCGCTGAATACGCTACAACGGGGGAGGAAAGTTCGCCTAATTATACTTATCAAGTGTTACTTGACGGGGAGCAAATATCATCAGGGTCTGTCAAAAGTGCGAATCAATTAATTAAAGAAATAAAAATAAGTCCTGAGAAATTAAAAAAGACGGGATCAAAAATTGCAGTAACTAAAAATGGAGAGGGACAGTTATATTCAACATTATTAGTAAATGAATTCCATACTGACCGCAATTCACCGGCTCAAGAACATGGACTCAAGGTAACTCGCGAATATGTAAACGAAAAGGGTCCAGAGTACTCAATTGCATTAGGTGACACAGTTAACGTTAACTTAACAGTTGAAGGCCTGGCTGCTAATGAAATGTATGGAGTAATTGAAGATCAGTTACCCGGTGGTTTGATTCCTATCAATCAGTCATTTAAGAACCAACAATATGATTATGAAAGAATTAATTCCTATACTTGGGGTGTAAGTGACAGAGATATCACTGAAAACGGTATGATACTTTCTCTTTATAGAGTGGGGTCTGGTAAAAATACTTATTCTTATAAAGCGATTGCTGTAACAGAAGGCACGTTCACAGCTCCTCCTGCAGTAGCTCAAATGATGTATGCTCCAGAGATTAATGGTAGAT
>CAYGFJ010000435.1:0-1552 GCA_964349115.1 uncultured Francisellaceae bacterium | reverse complement strand
GCGTTACAGAAGACCTAGACCAGTTACAAGCAGGGATCGAACAAATCATCAATCAGCCTCAAATTGACCCCAAAGCCTATGCCCCCATCAGTGGCGATTATGTGGGGAGTACTGGGGCATGATTCATTTTGGTATGAGCTCAGCACAAATTGCAGCTGCGAATGCAGCCATGAGTCAAGGTACGACTTATAGCGATTTTCACATTCTGATTGTTGTGTTGACCGCCGTTTCACTCATGAGTTTCGCCTTGGCGTCTTTGTATGTGGCGTATCAGCATTTTGCAGAAAATGATTTGTCGGTGCATACCTTTGTTACGTTTGTAGTGGCTTTGGTCACATTTTTAGTGATGGTTGGAATTTTTTTGGTCGTTTAAAGATAAAGGAGTGAATACGTATGAAAATGAGAAAAATAGGGCGCGCAGTCAAGGAAAAATTGTTTTTAATGGGGGTCAGCCTTTTTTCAGGCCTTCCTCTCCCCTTATTTGCCGCAGATTCCCCCTTGCCAATTTCGACAACAGAAGAAGCGCAGACGGGGCAAGGAATTATCCAACTGCTTCAGGGGATGCTCGACAATGAGATCATTTTATTTATCGTTATTTTCTTCGCGATCGTGGTTTCAATGGGTTCTTTGGGTGGGGCCTATAACGCATTCAAAAAATTTGAAGAGGACGAAAAGCTGAGCAATCTCATTGTGCGGTGGATTGTGTGTGCCATCTTCTTTGCGATGTCAGCAGCCTTGTTATATGTCTTGTATGCCATCAAAGGGTTTACGGGTTAAGCGTTGCAGACAAAATAAGGAAATTGATTATGAATAATCGCGCGAGTTGTAAACATTTAACCTACAAACACAGTCCTTTTTGGGGCTGCACGGTGGGGGAGGCCGTGATGGTTTTTGCATTGTTATTTGTGGGAGATCTCTGCCTCTCAACCCTCATCAGTGTATTGATTGGCTATTGGTTTTTGTTTTTCATGACGTTTTTTATTGCAAGCAGCGTGTCGATCAAGCTTATTTTGAAATGGGTTGGGGTGAGCAAGAAAGATAAGCAACACGGGTTTTTGCTTTTAAAACTTAAAAAAACGGTGTTGGACACGTTCAATATCAAGTCGACGACTTTTATCAATGGCGAAGGTATTTGGTCCAAAAGGAGAAGCGTATGAAAAAATGGGAGTCGTTATTTGACTATTGGAAGCAAGAGGACAAGTACCAGATTGTCATCAAGATTTTATCAGCTTGCATTGGGATTTTATTGCTGCTGTGTCTTTTGTTTTTTTGGGGATGGAAGAGTGCGCCCAGTCGTTTGACTTTATACCTTCCCCCCGATATTTCAGGAGGGGTGCTCATTAAAGCCAATGAAATTCCTCCACAGGATATTTACGAATTTGCCTTTCAGGTATTCGGCTCAGTCAATACCTGGAGCAATAATGGAACGACGGACTATCCCACTTTGATTGGGGCTTATAAGGATTATTTCAGTCCCAATTTCTTAACTTGGCTTAAATCAGACTGCAGCTCTAAATCATCGCAAAATGCTTTAGATCGCAAGCTCTATATG
>CAYGFJ010000434.1:0-1554 GCA_964349115.1 uncultured Francisellaceae bacterium | reverse complement strand
TCTCATAGTCACCGACAAAAATACGACGCACTTCTCTTGGAGAAAATTCATGAAGGCGCTCGCCCATTCTCGGATTCTCTAATAAACGAGCAGGCGCTTCTGCCAAGACTGCTGCAATGCGTGAGGCAATTTGTGGATTCACAGGGGCTAGAAATTCATGGAGCCTTTTCAAATCGAATACAGCATGGTTTGCCCACTGCAACTGCAGAATCATAGGCTTTTCGCCCAGGCGAGCACGGCGTCATGCGCTGTTATTTCGCCCCGATCCACTGCAGTCAACCCCTCTAAAGTGAGTTGTCGGCGGGCTTCTTCCTGATCCAACCAATTGCTTAAAGCTTGCTTGATGATCCAGGCCCTGGGACGCTCAAGACGTGCTGATGCTGCATCCACCAGTGCTGCCAAAGTCTGCGGCACATGCGCTGTTAAAACTTGTGTGTCCATTTGATGCCCTCATCAGTTTAATCAAGATTAATCATAATGATTAATCTTGATTTTATCAAGAAATACATCAGCCACGACGTCGCGACAAATTGATAAGGGCAATGCCTGAAAACAGACTGTTGGGAATGTACATCACCTCGCCTTTTTCGCGACGAACAGTGATGTAGCACCACTTCAGCACAATAACGCCCACAATCACCAGGGTCAGCACGGAAAATGCGAGACTCAATTTGTCATAAAAAGACAGGAGATTCCGCAAAACAAAATTGACCGTAATGACCACAAGGGCCGAAAGGCCCCATAAAATGGTTTTGTGTTGTAATTTCATTAATCCGCAGTTTCCATCGGCGCAGTCAGGTCGACTTTACCAGCCAGGGTGTCGGCACGGATGGCGGCCTCAATTTCTTGGGCGACTTCGGGGTGTTCTTTAAAATAGAGACGGACATTGTCTTTACCTTGGCCGATTTTGCCGCCTTTGTAACTGTACCAGGCACCCGATTTTTCGATCAAGTTCAGCTTGACGCCCCAATCGACGACTTCGCCTTCGCGGCTGATGCCTTCACCATAGAGAATGTCAAATTCAGCTTGCTTGAAGGGAGGAGCCACTTTGTTTTTGACGACTTTGACGCGAGTTTCACTGCCGATGACTTCTTCGCCCGACTTGATGGAACCCGTTCTGCGAATGTCCATGCGCACAGAGGCGTAAAACTTCAAGGCATTTCCACCCGTGGTGGTTTCAGGATTGCCGAACATCACGCCGATTTTCATCCGAATTTGATTGATGAAGATAACCAAAGTGTTTGAGCGCTTGATGTTGCCTGTCAATTTACGCAAAGCTTGGGACATCAAACGGGCTTGCAGCCCCATATGAGAATCGCCCATCTCGCCTTCAATTTCCGCTTTCGGGGTCAAAGCTGCAACAGAATCAACAACCAAGACATCAACGGCGCCAGAGCGCACCAACATGTCTGCAATTTCTAAAGCTTGTTCGCCGGTGTCAGGCTGAGAGACCATGAGTTCTTCAATATTGACGCCAATTTTGCGAGCATAGGCCAAATCAAGTGCATGCTCGGCATCGATAAAGGCTGCAGTGCCGCCTGTTTTTTGGCATTG
>CAYGFJ010000433.1:0-1554 GCA_964349115.1 uncultured Francisellaceae bacterium | reverse complement strand
TGGTCCCTTTGATGATGAAGGCGTGACCATGCGTGAAAAACATTTTATTCGCGATGGCGTATTAGAAAATTATTTATTGAGCACGTACAGCGCCAATCAATTAAAAATGAAAACCACAGGCAATGCCGGTGGCTATTCTAATCTCGTAATAAGCAGTAAGCAGGCATTGCCTAGCAAAGATGTGTTGATTAAAGGTATGCAGAAAGGCGTGATTGTCACCGAAATGATGGGTGATGGCGTGAATATTGTGACGGGCGATTTCTCACGCGGCTTTAGTGGTTTCTGGGTAGAAAATGGCGAAATTCAATTCCCTTTGCACGAGATGACCGTGGCAGGAAACTTGGCGGATATGTATCAACAGATTTTAGCGATGAGTAATGAAGTCGACGCGCGTTTAGATATCCAAATGGGCGCGTTATTGGTGGATGGGATGACCGTTGCGGGGTGATGTTGTATGCTTGGCTTAAAGCAAATGCAGGCTGCAGAACTTCTTGGGGTTGATCAGCCTAAAATATCAGCATTATCACGTGGCTTGTTGGATGGTTTTTCGTTGGAAAGGTTGATTGGCTATTTGCCGTCATTGCGAGGTACTCCGAAGCAATCCAGAAAGACCAGGGGTGACTAGATTGCTTCGTCGAAGACTCCTCGCAATGACGACATAGAGTTCACTGAGTTCTTGTCTGATTCTGATAAAATTGTAGATGGCTCCAAATATAGAAATTTAGCAGGTTTTGCTTTTGTCCAATCAATATATTCTGTTGAATCATGAGTTTTCCAAAAAAGGGATTCCTGAGCCACGTTTTTAAATCTAGGTAATTTTTTCATAAGCACCTTGTGTTTTGGATCATTAATGAGCTGTATGTAATTTTGCTGTCAACTCAATTCCTGTTGCTTGAAGTACTGCTAATATTGTTTTTAACCTAGGATTGCCTGCGGCACTAAATGAGCGATAAAGTTGTTCACGTGAAAAACCCGTTTTTTTAGCTATTTCGCTCATACCTTTTGCTCGAGCAACCACTCCTAGAGCTTTCGCAATATATGCTGCATCTCCTGTTTCAAATGCATCTGCGATGAACAAAGCAATTCCTTCTTCATCGTGAAGCGCTCCTGCTGGGTCATAGGGATGTAGTTTCTCAGTCATAGAGTTTATTCTCCAATTTTTATATGTCTCGGTTTGTTTGACGATCATTATTAGACTCAATTGTAGTTTATAAAATACATAGAAACAAACAGAATCGACACTGTGCCTCAGTTGACCAACAATGAATCACCCTGATACAATGTCTTAATTTTCCGTTAAGGGTTGTCGATGGCGCAATTACCTGAGCTGATAAAGCCGATTTACGAGCAAAAAGCGGTCGTAGGGCGCTATTTTGAGCTCGATTTAAGCGAGTATATCCAAAATCCTGAGAGTGAAGAGCCTTTATTGGTGTTTTTCGTTTCCAGCGAAGATGGCTTTCCACTGCCCTTAGGCTTAAGTTACTTGCCGATTGGGGTTATTTCGGGTGTGCCAGAGCCGGAATCTTACCGGCCGCAAGGTTATACGCTCTATGT
>CAYGFJ010000432.1:0-1556 GCA_964349115.1 uncultured Francisellaceae bacterium | reverse complement strand
TTTGGGCTTCTGCACCTAAGGTTATGGCTGTCGCAATGGAACCTGGACCCGCTGTCATGGGCAAAGTCAAAGGGAAAAAAGAGGAACTCATCGCTGTCTTTTCATTGTTGATCATATTCGAATCGCCTGCGCGCGCATTGACGCCGGTGTTCATGATCATCCAGCCGCGCGTGGCCACCACCGCGCCCCCAGCCAATTGCACAATCGGAATTTGAATGCCAAACAATTTGAGCACCCAAACTCCCACAAACAAAACGCCAATCAGGAGGAAAAATGCATTCATCGCAATTTTGCGCGCCAGCCTTCTTTTGACTGATGCATCCAAAGAATGCGTGATGGAATTGTACAACAGCGACCCGCCCAGAGGGTTCACCACTGGGAACAGTGCTCCGTAAGCAACAAGAATAGCGTAAAGAAGTTCTGAGATCATACGACCTTATGAATGATGGATAGAAATAAAAAACATAAGCACAGCCGTTGCGATGGTAATCATACCCCCAAATTTAATCATTAAGCGATTTTCCAAGACTGAAAAGCGTGTATCCATTCGTAATTCGAATTCAGACAAATCACGCTTTGTTGCCATCTGCTCATCCACAAATTCAGACAGCGCTTCCGCTTGGGCTTCAGCTTGCTTGGCTGTAAAGCCAGCCTTCATCATTTTTTTGCAATACTTCAGCGTATCTAATGCAATCATGTTTGCCTCTTATCTTTGCCAAGAATATGAGCGTGAATCATACCATTACCGCGTTTAAATTGTCAACACATTTTTAACTCTGCTATACTAGCACAGATGAAAACAGATGACACCCTTTCTCGATTACGCTGGGCCTGCCGACGCGGCATGTTGGAGCTGGACTTGATTTTTGAAAAGTACGTGAATACATGCTATGCGCATGCTTCAGCAGAGGAGCAAGCATTGTTTGTGAACCTGCTGGAAGAAACTGACCAAGACTTGTTTGACTGGCTTTTAAAGAAAAGCCCCCCTCGCTTGCCTGCGTTCACACCCATGATTGAAATTCTACTGGCCTAAGTGTTTCAGCTGCTTTAAAACCACTTGATCGAGATCAAACTCAAGTGCTTTACGCTTACCTTCCAAAAATAAACACAAGCGCCCTTTTTGATATTCGACTTTGAGAATCCGCGGAATCACTCCGATGGTTTTCGACGCCCGAACACGCCGCAAAAGATCTCGATGAGAACCCACGCCGTCTGCATTTCTAATTTTCTGAACCACCTCATCAAAAAGCGCTGAGTCTTCCTCGTGAAGTTTGCGCAACTCATGCAAAGTCCGCAGATCTTCCACTTTGCCATCGACAACCAAAGCCTTCATGGCTTCTGGGGCATGGAGCAAACCCAAGCGAATGGAAATCCAAGCCGGTTCACGACCCAGTTCCTTTGCAATCTCTTTTTTGGACAGGCCCAATTCATCAATCAGTTTGGCCAGTGCCTGGGCTTCTTCCAATGGCGAAACTTGCTCTCGCTGATCATTTTCCAAAAGCTGTAAAATCAAAGTGTTGGCATCTTCCCGCTCGCGAACAATGCAGGGTATTGTC
>CAYGFJ010000431.1:0-1567 GCA_964349115.1 uncultured Francisellaceae bacterium | reverse complement strand
AACTGGGATCTGTCCCCCAGCCTGTTGTCGCACAACAATTGGGAGAATTGGGCCCTGTTGATTTAAAACAGGCTGTCGCTGTTCCTCCAAACAAGCTTTGCCCCGGTATCGCATTTTGAATATTGAGCGTGGTCTTCGTTGTCGTAATAGTGGCCATGGTATCGGCCTCTGCATCGCTAAATGCAAGCGGTAATATAAAAACCAGTGCCAGGGTCATCATCGTGGTTTTGATCTGCATCTTATTGCTCCTTTTTGTCTTTTTTATCGTTTGTTTCTGCTGTGATAATGGCCGAATTCAGGGTTTCCTCTGAAACAGCGCCGGGTAAAAAGGTGATGGCCATTGCTGAAGGATTTGGTGAATTGGGCATGACAATAAAATCAGGCGTCCCTCTCATCCCAAACACGCTTGCCAAAAATTGGTTTTGATTGAGCTCCTCCTGAAACGAGGCATTGTGTTGGATCTCATCCATGGCCACTTGAATATTCACCTCTGCCGTCTCAGCAATCTCATTCACAGCCTTAGGCGTCAGTTGCCCTTCCATCAAGCCAGATTCAAAAAGCCCTGTATTAAAAGGCTCAAAACGTCCCTGCATATTGGCTGCCAATGACATTTTTGCGGCATAAACCGACGCATTGCCAAAAATGGGAAACTCCTTGTAAACCACTTTCACATTGGGATGGTCATGAATCACCGCTTGAATGGCTGGAAAGGCTTGATGGCAGTACGCACATTGATAATCAAAAAATTCGATAATGATGACCGGGGCATCCGCCTTGCCCACAACCGGCGAATTGGGGTCTGCTGTCAGCAGGTCAATATTCTTCACAATCGCAGCATTCATATTCTGGTTCATGATGGCCTCTTGCTGCACTTTTAATGCCTCAACCGTTTCAACCAAAATACTGGGATTGTTAATCAGGGTTTTGGCCACAATATTCGAAATTGCAGCCTCTTGTGCAGGCGTAAATGCCGCCCCACCGCCCACCTGATTCTGCGTGTTGGTCGCGCATCCTCCCAGCAACAAAGTGATCCCCACAAACAGCGTTGCGATTCGCATCGATTTTTGCATCCTTATTTTCATCATTAAAAAACCCTCCTATAAAATATTGGCTATTTCTTTCGCGAGATTTTGTTCAAGCACGGGAGCCGCATCACTAAAACTTAAATTCACTTTGTCCGCCCAAGAAACCACACGGGTTTGATATGCCTGCATAGTGCTTTGAGTGGAATAGTTGCTTGAAGCAAGCGTCCCAGTGCCTTCCCTCAAATTCGATTGGACATGTTGCGTCACACTGTCTCCCGTGGGCAGACGAACTGAAATCTGAATATCCGTCGTCATCGAATACGTCACATCTTTGACTAAAGCGTCTGCAATCGCGCCGGTGAGACCCCCGATGACTCCACCAATAGCGCCGCCCTCCCAGGGATTGGCACTCACCCCCGCCCCCAAAGCTGCGCCTGCAATGGCCACGCCATAGCCATCACTCAACATGGAATTCACATTGCTCTCTGTTGTTTTGCCTGCCTGCAAAATATTGACCTGCAGAATTTGATAAGCGAGATCCG
>CAYGFJ010000430.1:0-1570 GCA_964349115.1 uncultured Francisellaceae bacterium | reverse complement strand
TCGCAGCACTAGGCTGGTTTTGAAGGCGCGCGATAAATTGCTCCAAGCTCCAGTCCACGATTTGGCCTTTAAAATTGCCTGTGATGTGGGCGTTGGGGTGAAAAGCACGCTTAAGCTTGGAAGCGTCGGCTTCATAGCTGCCTTTAAAATAAAGGACGACGGTGGCTTCAATGCCTTGCACAGCTTTCTCCTGTGAGTTGATTGATAAAATCCTGGGCGCTCATGGCTGCTCCAAAATGGGGTAGAACTTCTGACAATACATATTCTTTTTGTTCTCGTGTAAAAGCGGCGCTTGCATCCTCGATCAAGAGGACCTCATAACCCAAATCATGAGCCGCCCGGATGCTTGACTCCACGCAGACATGTAAGGCATAGCCCATTATATACAGCGTATTAATGTGTTGATCTTGCAAATCTTCATGTAAATGAGATCCCGCAAAAGCACTACTGCCAGTGCGACCCCGCACAACACATTCACCCTGCTGCGCTTCGAAAGGAGGCATAAAATGACAACCTGGCCCCGATGAGAGAAAAGTTTGATGCAGAGGAATCGCGTGACGCAGCCCCTGTTTTGCAGGCTTCAGTTCTCGGTAATCAGGAGAAAAAGACAGGCCTGAATGGAAGATCGGCAGTTTTGCTTGCCTGGCTGCAAACAAAGCCATGTTAGCAGCTTCAATGGATCGCAAGAGGGCGGCCTCATCTTGCATGAGATGATAAAGCTTCCCATTGGGACTCAGCCATTCGTATTGAAATTCAATGAGCAATAAGGCACTGCCTTTGAGTGGGTTCATCAAAAAGCTCCTCTTATCTAAACGTGAGTCCGCCGTCGACAAACAAGGTGTTCCCAGTACTGTAGGTGTTGTCCATCAAATAGAGGGCGGCTTTGGCGATTTCGTCAGGTTGGGCGGCGCGTTTGATCACTTGACCCGCCGTGATTTCATTGAAGAAGCTCGTGCGCTGCGTTTGATCCATCCCCCAATTGGCGAAGAGCTCGGTGTCGACAATGCCTGGGGTGATGGTATTGACGCGAATGGGTGCAAGTTCAGTGGCCAAGGCGCGGCTCAAGCCTTCGACTGCACTATTGATCGCGGCTGCAACGCTTGCGCCAGGGGTCCTTGGCATTTGGCTGTAAGCCCCAGAGTAAAACGTGATGGAGCCCGTTTTATTCAAATAAGGCAGAGCGGCTTTAGCAGCCTGATAGGGGCCCCAAAATTTGCTTTCAAACATTGCTTTGGCATCAGGAATAGGCAGGCTATCAAAGTCTCCAAAATTGATTTCACTGGCGGGTATTTGCAAATGATCAAATGAACCGATGGTGGCAAAAAGCTGTTCCAGTTGCTGTAGGTCCCGCGTATCAGCAACTAGGGTTTCGACTGAGTTGTTGAGGCGCGCCTTGGCGTTTGCCAATTTGTCCCCATTGCGGCTGACAATGACCACTTCTGCACCTTCCTCCAGTACCGCTTTGGCAATCGCAAACCCAATCCCTGAGCTGCCGCCAATCACTATGATTTTTTTGTTTTTAAATTTCATTTTATCCTCCTTATTGATGTGAAGCGGCAGTATAGAAAGC
>CAYGFJ010000429.1:0-1574 GCA_964349115.1 uncultured Francisellaceae bacterium | reverse complement strand
GGTGTGGCGGTGATGCCTGTTAAACCCAGACCGCCTGTGTATAATCAGGAGATGCACATCAGCGACACCGGCCTCAATACTTTGAAAATTATGGAGAATGTGAAGCTCTATTATTACGAAGACAGCAATGGTTACTGCACTTATGGCGTGGGTCACCTGGTTCTTCCTGTTGGCCCGTGCGGACCTCTTCTGGGTAAATCTGTTTCTAAGGAGACCATGAATGATAGCCTTCGCAAAGACCTTGCCAGTGCTGAAGCTATTGTGAAGAAGCACATTCAAAAAGTGCAACTCAGCCAAGCGAAGTTTGATGCGCTGGTTTGTTTTGCGTTTAATGAGGGAGCGCAGCCTCTTTTAGACCAAATTAATCAAGGAGCTAATGATTCAGTTGTGGTCAATCGACTTCTGCAATACGGAAATGTAAGAAATCCGCAAAACGGGCGCTTGATTCCCTCCGGTGGAGTTTTGAAAAGATGTCAGTGGGAGGCGCTTGCTTTTGGTTATCCAGGAGCATTTTATGAGGACTTGAAACCACCTGTACCAACATGGGGAGAATAATATGAGAAAAGAATTTGTACTGTCCGTCGCTTTCATCTGTATGCTGGGATCAGGGGGCTTCATCCAAATGGCACAGGCCGAAACGAGTTCTCAAAAATGCTGGGACAAAGCTGCTGCTGGAGGTCAAAGTGATCTGAATCAATGTGCTTTGCAAGACTATCAGACTGATGATTTACAGCTTAATGCAGTCTACCAGGCTATAGAACAAAAATACCAAGAAAACCCAGCCTTTCTTGTCAAATTGAAGTTAGCGCAAGAGGCTTGGATTAAATACCGTGATGCCGAGTTGGCGATGATGTACCCACCTGAACCAGATGATAATCCTGATGACGACTACCTCACACATTATGGTTCAAGTTACCCCATGTGCAAATCAATGTATCTGGATGGTCTAACGCAAAACCGTATAAAAGAGCTAAAGCAGTGGTTAAATGTTCCAAAAAACAGCTATACATGCATGGGATCTATAGGCGATACACGCGCTTTAAATTAGATCAAGTGCATGCTAAAATCCCACAACTTAACCAAAACAGGATATTGATAAATGGAATCTTTCCCCATAAAGACTGAGTTTAAGTATCTCTATGTCATTGCTATGCTGTTTTTGACCGTTATGCTTTGTGATTCCGTCACCGTGTATAAATTAGTGGATATGCCTTTTGGCTATACTTCAGCATGTGCTTATGTCTTTCCTTTTTGGTTTGTCCTGTCTGATATCATCACAGAAGTCTATGGCAAAAAGATTGCTCAAAAAATTCTTTGGGCTGCTTTTGCCTGTGAAATTATCTTCAGCTTGGCCTGCTATGTTTTGATTCGCTTAAAATCACCTGCCTTCTGGAATGACCAGGCTGACTTTGATCTTGTATTGGGGCATTTGCCGAGGATTGTTTTTGCAAGTTCATTGGCCATCTTAGTTTCAGGATACCTGAATATCTACTTCGTTTCGAAGTGGAAAGTTTTAATGCGTGGCCGTTATTTCTGGCTGAGAAGTATTGGCGCATCGTGGATTGGTGAGTGGT
>CAYGFJ010000428.1:0-1578 GCA_964349115.1 uncultured Francisellaceae bacterium | reverse complement strand
CCATATTTGCCGATAAAATAATCCATGATCTGCTGCTTGGTCATTCCCTTGTTGATCATTTCGCCCACTTCGTTCTTCCATTCGAGGCCGCAGGTCATATTGCAATCCTCGAGAACGAGCGGGCACTCGCAGGGGCAGGCGAGGTCCTTCACAACTTCGTTAACCGTCAACGCAGACGCGCTGGACGGAATTGCTACATGGCTTATCGCCATGAGCAGGCAAAATAACAGGAATGCCTTTCCGGAAGTACATCGCATGTTCATGGCACCCCGCCCCGCTTCTTTTTTCTTGACCGGAATAACCACCATGCCACCGCCAGAAGAACAAGGAGACCTGCCCCGAAAACCAGATAGACGACCTTTTTGATATTTCTCTGGGTTTCATAAGGCGCAGTCCGGGTCGGCGGATTTTGCATGGAGGTGAATTTGATATCGACCGACGGTTTCGGATCGCTCTTGAGATAACCGATCTTGAATGCGTACTCCTGGTCTTTGGAAACGCCCTCGATCTTATAGTTGAAATGATTGAACCCCTTGATCACACTTATCGTACCGCTTTTTTCCACTACGGCTGCACCGGCTGGCGGAGCTATGTTGAACTCGGTACTGCGCAAGGGCTGTTGAATATCGATCTCCAGGTTTTTTATCGGATGGTTCGCCCTGATCAGATAATTAAGCTCCTTTTTTTCCCTCTTCACATCAAGCTGCGGCGTGTGAAAACTGAGATAGAAATTCGGATATGGCAGCAAAAGATTCACCTCGTCGTGATCGCCCCGGTTGACGGTCTTGTAAAGCTGGCAAAAATGCTGCCCCTCATGCGATAGGCTACATGCATCGCTGATAACCGAGCCCTTGGGGATGAGAAAGCTTGTCTTGATGGGATAGCTTGAAACTTCCTCAAACTTGCCGTCGTAAATAGCCAGCACGCTGGGGTCGTCATATTCCGGCATGACGGATACTTTCATGCGGCCTATGTGCAGGTCTTTTGCGGATCCGCCACCTCCCAACGCATTCCCGGCACCTTTATCGCACCCGGATTGGGAAGCCGCGAAAAAAACAATAACGGCAAAAAGTTTGAAGTATCTTACCGTATTCATGTGCAGATGACCTTATGGGAGTAAATACGCATCAAAGATTGGTATTGCAAGCTTACCTAAATTAATCCGCTACTGCTTATGGATTTTAAGCCCATTTTATCGATTTCCTCTGTTATTCCAGCGATGGTTTTGAATGATACCGAATGTTGAACCATCAGGTCAGACCATGTGGCTGATAGGGATGGCGCGTTTTTTGCGAGCATATTTGGTTATGATGTTATGGTTTCCTTGCAGCAACTTCTATTGCCTTTCGGGCAGACCTGCACCAGTTTGGATATCAGCCGCAAAAATCTCTGGGAAAAAATGAAGAAGCTCGGCATTCACACCGACGAAACCGATCAAACGCAATAGCGCCTCACTGCGCGCAAATCCGTTTATCTGGCGAGCCTGATCTTGTAGTTCAACATGGCCAGCAGTAAGACGAGAAGTGCCGCGCCGCCGTTGTGGATCACTGCGAGCGCCAAGGGGAGATCCAGATAAAC
>CAYGFJ010000427.1:0-1587 GCA_964349115.1 uncultured Francisellaceae bacterium | reverse complement strand
AAGTACAGCACTAAGGCAATACCCAAAGTAGCCACGAGCCCTCCAATGAGTTCAGCTTCATAAATAAGAATGTCTTTAAGGCTTACGAGATTGCTCGTAGGGACAAAGCTGACTAAGATAGCAAAGGTCAAAGAAAGAAATACTAAACTACTTAGAATCCAGGCTCCTGTTTTTCCTCCGGGAACTGTGTAGGGGCCTTTTCCGCCATGATGTTTAAATTTCACGTAAGCAATCAACACAAGAAAGTAGGGGATGAAAAAGACGATGGTTGTCATTAGCACGAGAACTTGATACATGAGATTGACGCTTGGAAGTAAAGAGGTAAGTAAAATAATAACAGTCACTACAACGCCTTGCAAAAGCAATGCGTTAGCGGGCACTCCGTGCTTATTTTCTTTGTGGAGAAAATCGGGCAAAATTCCTTTTTGTGTTGCTTTGAAGAACATTACTGCGGGAGCCAAAAGCCAGAGCATTAAGGCTGCAAGTTCGCTTATTGCTATGAAGGAGGCAATAAAGGGGGCGAGAAAGGGAATGTCGAATTTCTCTCCGATGAGAGTAAAGGCGTTCATTAAACCTGTTGTCTCTTTGATTTCACTTGGATTTAAGACAACTCCCATGGCTAAGCTTGCTAGCGCATAAGTAAGAAAAACAAAAAAAGCAAAATATTTTAAAGCTTTTGGCAAAACGGTTTGAGGACTTTGAATAGAATTGGCAAGTGTTGGGATGATCTCTACCCCGGCCATTGCGAACATCAAAAGGGAAAGAGAAGATAAATTGTTTAAGATAGACCCTGAGGGAAGAAAAGAAGTCAGATTCATCGGTGTTGCGCTTTTATGAAATATCAAAAGAGACGAAGCTCCCAAACCGATTAGTATGACAAATACAAGCGTAGTGGTAATTCCTCCAAAGGATCCTGCAATTTTACTTGCTTTGATTCCGGACAAGGTAAGCCCGATGATCATCCAAAATACAAGGATCACGGTGCAAGTGATGAAGGTTTCATTTTTTGCGAGGTCAGGTCTTCCAAAGGCGTAGGTAAAGCTTGTCGCAAAAAAAGTGAGGATCGCTGGGTAAAAGAAGAAATTATTCACCCAATAACACCAGGCGACAATGAAAGAGGGTCCATTCCCCAATTGCTTTTTTACCCATACATACATGCCCCCTTCTTCTGGATATTTGGTGGCAAGTTCTATGACAATTAAAGAGAAAGGAAGTAAGAAGAGTATGGCCCCCAAAAACCAAAACATTAGGGATGCGGCGCCCAAAGCTGCAGCGATTGCAATCCAGCGAGGACCTAGATTGGCCGCGACAGTCATGATGAATACGTCTTTAGCGCCTAAAATTTTTTGCGTCATAAAAATTTGTTGTAATCGAGAATGAATATATGCCGCAAATAAAATTTTTTAGCGAGAGGTTTTATACCAAACCCAATAAATAAATTCATATTTGAGCTGCGTGAAAGCTGCCGATAAATCGAAGATCGTAAATGGCATAGTATGAACCCCATACAATGCCATTTGCGATCTTCGATTTTCGGCGCTTTGACGCGTTCAAATATGAATTTATTTATTGGGTTTGGTATTAGAT
>CAYGFJ010000426.1:0-1595 GCA_964349115.1 uncultured Francisellaceae bacterium | reverse complement strand
TTTGAGGCGGGGCCAATGATCATGCCAGGGTTCTCCTCCACCCCAACCATCCCCCACCGGGGGGGAGGGGGATTTTGTAGAGGCTTTCTTTGATTCCCCTCCTCCCTCGCGGAGGAGGGTCAGGGTGGAGGGGAGAAATTCCGTCGTGAAAACAGTTTCGTCCGCTGATGAAGCCCAGCCTTTTTGCCGCATCAATTGCCACACTTCATCCGCAGTAAAACTCAAAATCGGCGAAATCAGGCGGACCAGAATATTCAAAATATAATACAAAGCAGTTTGAGCTGACTCACGATTCCAATCATTTTCAGTGTAAAGCCGATCTTTTAACACATCAAAATAGACATTGCTTAAGTCATCTTCACAAAACTCACGAATGCGGCTCATCGCAGCGCGGATGGCGTAGTCGCCTTTGGCAGAGAGCAATCCATCTACTTCTTTTTGAACTTCAAAGGCTTTTGCCATCATAAACTGGTCCAGCTCAATCAATTCTGAAATGGGCAGCCCCTGTTTTGTCATGTCAAATTCATGCAAAGCCGAAAGCAAATACCGCAGGGTATTTCGCACTTTGCGATACAAATCAGTGACCGGGCCCATGATGGTGTTGGAATAAGAAATTTCCCCCGTGTAATCGCTCATCGCCACCCACAGCCTTAAAATATCGGCGCCATATTGCGCTGTCCCTTCTTGAATCGTCACGATATTGCCCAAGGATTTTGACATCTTGCGACCCTGACCATCCACCAAAAACCCATGGGTCAAGATTTGCTTGTAAGGCGCCTCCCCTGTGGCCGCCATGGCCACCAAAAGCGAGGCCTGAAACCAAGCACGATGCTGGTCAGAGCCTTCCAGATATAAATCCGCTGGATATTGCAATTCCGGGCGTTTTTTCAAAACACATTGATTGGAAGAACCAGACTCAAACCAAACGTCCAAGGTGTCTGTCCCTTTATCATAAACAGCAGGATCCACGCCAAAATCTTCAGCACTTGCCCCAAACCAGGCTTCTAAGCCGTCTTTCTCAATACGATTGGCCACTTTTGCCAGCAATGCAAAGGTGTCAGGATGCGGCTCACCCGTTTCTTTATGGGTGAACAAAGGCAGGGGAACGCCCCAAGTTCGCTGGCGGGAGATGCACCAGTCGGGGCGACCTTCCAACATCGATACAAAGCGATTTCGCCCTTCGGGCGGGACGAACTGGACTTGCTCCGCTGCGCGGAGGGCCGGGTTTATCAAAGCGTCCATGCTAATAAACCATTGGGGCGTCGCCCTAAAAATCAAAGGCGTCTTATGCCGCCAGCAATGGGGAAAGCTGTGCTTTATTTTTTCGTGGCGCAACAAGGCGCCTTTTTGGCTGAGCAATTCGATGACTTTCGGATTGACTTTGCTGACGTGAAGCCCAGCAAAATAAGGGGTATCCGCTGCGAAACAGCCATTGCTCATGACGGGGTTCAAAATGTCTTGGGAAGCGTGGCCCTCACCCAGCCAGACTTGATAATCGTCCGCGCCGTGGGCGGGAGCGGTGTGGACAAAGCCCGTTCCCGCATCGGTGGTGACATGGGCGCCCACAATAATGGACACTTCGCGGTCTTCAAAGC
>CAYGFJ010000425.1:0-1596 GCA_964349115.1 uncultured Francisellaceae bacterium | reverse complement strand
GCCTGGGGTCAATATAGTGATAAAACTGAATTTGCACATTAGCAGGAACCAACCAAGGCTTTGATTCAAAGGTTTCTTGCAGCCCTCGCAAAATGTCTGTGCGATCATCATAAAAGCGATACACGATCGGGCGGTCAGGATTTGCAGAAGCAAATTTGTGAAGATGTGTATAGACCAACAATAATTTGGATTCATCCTCGTATTTAGGATCAATCTCTGCCATTCTAAAATCATCGAGTCTAGAGCTTCGACCCGCGTTGCTATCCGCTGCTACCAGCGCAGTCAGGGCTTCTGTGCTTGAGCAGGTTAAGTATGCTCTGGTATTCTGCCCCTCTTTCGTTGAAGTCTGACGATTGCTACCTGAAACTCTGATGCTATCACTCCCTGTAGGCAACTCAAGCGACATTAACTCTGGATTGCTCGCGACAACACGATTAGCATCACCGGGGGTAGTCACATCTTTCTGTTCAAGCTCTATTTGAAACAGCAAATTTACAAGCGCATTTCCACACAAAAAAACATCACTGTTATTGAGTGAAGGCTCTAATTGCATGATCAAAGCACTCTCATTTTCAGATGCAGGAATGAGACGCGTAGTGAGTACAGGAGTGCCTTTGCAATTTACAATTTTAGAAATGAGCTCGTCGCCCGTCAGCGCACAAGTCGTGATTCCGTCGACTAGCTGTAGATGAGGTTGTGCGATGTCCATAAATAGTGAGGCATTAAAGCCCTGAAGGCTTAGAGCAGCGCCGCTACTATCAATGTAATATAGCTTGCGCTCATCTCCAGTGACCAAAACATATTTACCTTGCAATGCAGTCAGGTCTTCTGGAAGTGCAGCTCTGATTTCAAGACGGGCTTCTGCATAGTCTGCCTTGTATATTTGGCCATCCTGCTTCAGATACTCTCCCGGATATAATTTTTTTTCTGCTATACGCGCTTTAAATGCTGTTAATGCAGTGACTTGTTTTGTTGTAGTGTCTGGCACAGCATCATCAGTTGATGTGACAACTGCTACATCCTTCTGAGGCTGATGAGCCCATAGTCGATTGTCATATAAAGCAATTGCACCTACGGATAAGTTTTGTGGCTTGGCATCAGTGACACGAATAGCTCGGCCATGATAAAAACCATTGAATGCACACGCATCAAGATCATGTGCATTAATTACAAGAGGACTCACTCCAACTGCCATATCAATCACCTTATTCAAGATATACGAGGCCATTATACGCCGAGAGACCACAGAAGTATACTAAAATAATATTTTTAAATAGGAGGGGGCGCGTTCTTCATGCGAAGTTTACTCTAGAGTGGGGATGAAAAAGCGCAGTGTCCTTTAGATAGTTTCTGTTATAATGAGTCATGAATTTTTTCGCAACCACTGCTAAGAATATTGAACCGCTTTTGTTAGATGAATTCCAAAGTTTTGGGGTGTCGCAGTGCAAAGGCACGCATTTGGGCGTGTATTTTCAGGGGAGTTTGGAGCATGCTTATCGGGCTTGTCTGTGGTCGCGATTGGCGAATACGGTTTTGCTGGAGCTGAAAACATTTAGGGCGTCGACGCAGGAAAATTTGTATGGGGCGGTGCGTAGC
>CAYGFJ010000424.1:0-1597 GCA_964349115.1 uncultured Francisellaceae bacterium | reverse complement strand
GGCCAACCCCACTGTTTTTTTCAGTTCAGACCTATTTTAAAGATCCAGAAGGACAAGTTCCAGAGCACTTGCTTGACTTGATCCAACTGACCTATCCAATTTATAAAAAAACGCTGAATTCAATGAGTGTGACTATCGCTTTGTTCTACTACAGCCCAAAAAATCAGCCGATTCCAAAATATATCCACGACGACCTTGAGAGGAATAGCGTGGTACAAGTTCATGTCAGTAATGTTTCAGATGAGGACTTTCTGTTTTATACTTACACCTGGTTATCTGAAGGGCATTTTGAAAGTGAAAAATAAAATCATTCATATCCTGATATTCTGTACTTTCATGCTAAGCCTCATAAAAATTGACGCTGATAGTACTCCCCCACAAAAAATAAGCTGCCAAGGAAGTATATGCAGCCTCTATGCTTTAACAGCACAGGGGGAGAAGTTGGTAACCAAAGGTAAAAAATCAGACCTTGATGCGTATTATTCTGGATGGACTGATCCTACAACTCAGCTTGCCTCTTTTAACCTTGCGTGTGGTACAGCATGTAATTATGCATATTTTGTAGATTATCGAACCGGCCAGGTAAGCGACAGCATGTATCTTGTCGAAGATGTGAATTTAGCAAAGCGAGTGGTCGTGCTTCCTAACTTTACAGATAATAATGATCAATCTTTATTGGTTCGCCCCATTTTTTCGTGCACTAAAGGCACTATTGTTCAGCGCGCTTTCAACCCTGATGTTGAAAATGGAATCTCTGTGATTCATTTTGACAAAGCTGGGAACCTTTATATCGATTACTGGAGTGGACCAAATAATACAGAAATCAAAGAAACCATCCCCATCGATTATCAAAAAATTGCCAAAATATGTGCGGAAAGCCAACCAAATTAGACCCCCCCTTTGAGCGCTTCGCGCGAGGCCAAGGGGGGTAGGGGGGATCAGATTCATGTGCGCAGCACTCCAAGCAAAGCTTATCCAAAAAGCCATGCACCTCCCCTACAATCCCGAGCTCATAGAGCGCGCCCGAGCCTTTCGGCGCTGCATGCCTCTCCCTGAAAAAAACTCTGGTTCCAGTTTTTGAAAGGGCAGCCCTATCGACTTACCCGACAAAAAGTCATTGCCCACACCATCACAGATTTTTACTCAGTGTCTCCTGCCATCCCTCATTAACGGTGTTGCTGCAGTCAGCTCTGTAGAGACAGGACGGTGCCACCATGAAAAACAAGAGGGCCGGGGCGCTGCTCCAGCAACTGCTTCTTTAAACCTCCCGTCATCAACAACATCACTTTGAATGACACAGGCAATCGCATATAGCTGTGCGTGCGTTCTTGAACCTGGAGAGCAAGCATTGTGATTCTGAAGTGTCTCTGAAACCAAAGCTGTTAAGGCTCGAAAACAATTCAATACTTTGCCCGCAGAAACCGCCATTGGGTCAATTTGTTTTGCATCTAGCGGCGCCGACGCCGCACCCACAGCGTTATTGAACCTCTCAGCTCTTTCCAGAGCCTGATTGAACCCTTTAATAGAATCAGCCACTCTCCATGTGGCAGCACGTTTCGCATCGATACGACGACGACGCTCGGGCCACAACCCCACC
>CAYGFJ010000423.1:0-1598 GCA_964349115.1 uncultured Francisellaceae bacterium | reverse complement strand
TATGATGTACTATAATTTAATTTATAAACCCAAAATTTATCTGGGCAATTTAAAAATGGTGAAATCGAGCATAAAACAGGTGAGGTGAAAATGAATCATTCAATCAACAGCCATACCCCGTATCACAACAACATATTGATAGTTGGGTTTGGAAGCATTGGACAAGGATTGTTACCTCTACTTTTCTCGCATTTTCAAATTACCCCCTCCCAAGTATCCATCCTTACCAAAGATAAGGATGGATTGGAAATAGCAAACGCATTCGGGGTTTCTATGCATATCGCTGCAATCACGCCAGAAAACTACGAACAATTGATTGGAGATAGGTTACGAGAAAATGATTTTTTAATCAACGTATCGATTAACGTTTCCAGTATTGATTTAATTAAGCTGTGTCAGAAAAAAGGGGTACTGTACATTGACACATGCACCGAGCCATGGGAAGGAGGTTATGTTGATAAAGCATTACCCCTTTCTTTACGTACGAACTACGCGCTACGAGAATCGGTACTTGCCCTCAAAAAAAATGCAATGCCTACTGCTGTAATAACCCATGGGGCAAACCCAGGATTAATCTCTCATTTCTTAAAACAAGCTCTATGGAACATGGCCAAAGACAATGCTACAGAACTCAAAACCCCACCGAAAACAAAGAATGAATGGGCTAATCTTACTTGCTCACTTGGAATAAAAACAATCCATATTGCTGAAAAAGACACACAAATTACCCATCAATCTAAATGCACTGGTGAATTTGTCAATACTTGGTCTGTAAGCGGTTTTATTGCCGAGGGCTCTCAACCGGCTGAATTGGGTTGGGGAACGCATGAGCGATTTTTACCGGATGATGGGCATCATCATCTCTCAGGCCCGCAATGCGCCATCTATCTGTCAAGCCCTGGAGGCAGTGTTCATGTTAATACATGGGTTCCCAGTGCTGGCAGCTGCATTGGATTTTTAATTACACATGCAGAATCGATATCGATTTCAAACTATTTAACAATAGCACAAGGGAATAAGGTACATTACCGACCCACGGTACACTACGCTTATGTTCCCTGCCCTGATGCAACATTATCACTTTATGAGTTAGCGGAAAGAGAATGGCAAGAGCAAGAAAACAAACGTCTCATTTCTCATACTATCATCGATGGCATGGATGAGCTTGGTATTTTGCTCATGGGAAACAAAAAAGGCGCATATTGGTATGGATCTCAGCTTTCCATTCATGAAGCAAGATCGTTAGCCCCCCACAACAATGCGACCAGCATACAAGTCGTCATCAGCGTGATTGCAGGGATGAAGTGGGCGCTTGAAAATCCTAATGCCGGCGTTGTTGAGCCAGAAGACATCGATTTTCGATTCATCATGAATACTGCAGCACCATATTTAGGCAATCTTGTCGGCGAGTATACGAATTGGAGTCCTATTCATAATCAAAAGCCTGCATTAAATCCAAATCTGGATAATTCTGATCCATGGCAGTTTAATAATATTCGGATTAAAAAAGCATGATTTGAACAGCTTATTCAGGATTGAATCTTCCGATCGGCATCTTAATTATATCCCTTGACTGTTCACGCCATCCTCCTCTAGTA
>CAYGFJ010000422.1:0-1600 GCA_964349115.1 uncultured Francisellaceae bacterium | reverse complement strand
GCCTGCCAAAGCCCATTATTCCCCCTTGCATTGACGACCACAAGGCCATTAAAGCCACGACGACTTCCTCTTCAATCGTCGTCATCACCTACGACGACGGCTGTCAGCAGACTCGAATACTGGGCACACTTTCATGGAGGAACAATAATCCAGGGAACATCACTTTACACAGCACAGACTCTCGTGCGCATGGAGCGATAGGCTTTAATAAAAGCGGACGTGATATTTTTGCTATTTACCCCGATGAGCAAACAGGGTTTAATGCAATTGTTTCTCAACTTAAGGAAAGCGATTATCAGCGCTATACGCTTGGCAATATGATTAAAGTGAAATACGCCCCACCGAATGAAAATGATTCTGCAGCTTATGCTGCATTTGTTTCACAAAAAACAAGCATTCCAGAAAATCAACCTATGACTTCGCTTAGCGAAGAGCAATTGCAGAACATTGCATCGGCAATTAAAGAATATGAAGGCTGGCGGCCCGGAAAAGTCATTTGGAAAAAAGAAGGAAGCGCATCGTGCGTACAAAAATAATCGTATTAAGTTGCTTAAGCTTTCTGAGCCTGCATCTTATTTATGCCCAATGTATCAGCGCTTCAGAAAACGCGATGCATCCAGCCATCGTGAGTTTAACGGGTCATTTTGTCACAGAAAAAGATTGGGGTGGCCCCAACTTTGGCGAAAGCCCTAAAACGGATAGTCAATTTCAGTCTGTACTGTTGAAGTTGGATCACCCCATCACCCAGTGCGGAAATACCCACGATCAAGAAAAAACTTTAGATTGCGTGCAAATCTTCCCCTTGGATTGCGGCGCCATCCCTGACTCCATGCTCTATGGGCAACACGTGACCGTGTCTGGAATTCTGGATACCGCAAGCTCCCCCTATCAAATCACTCCAATCATTATGGAGTGCAGAAAAATTAAAACGCATGGCGTTGATTTAAACGCGCAAGAAGAAAAAGATTTGAAACTATACCGCTGCAAATCATCCGGTGGAGGCATCCAATCACCCCTTCTTCACACAAGTCTCTGACCCATTCCCACCGCCTTGATACGTTGGCTCGTAGTAAAATTTATGTAGGACTGTCGTGACCTGATTATTTGCATCACGATCATGGGTGATCACGGCAATCCCCACACCACGGTCAGTTGGCATTTTTGGAGAGATATTTTTAAAGTAAATGGCAGCTGTGTTGCCATTGGCGGCTACTTCGCCTATGTAAGAGGCGCCGCGTGCTTCTGCCAATTGGAAATGATATGCCCCATAATTATTCGTAAAATCACTGTCTTTAGAATCCAAAGTCAAGGTTAACGTGGCACCTTTGTAAGCCCCATCATGCAGGTCATACCCTTGGCAGGTCCATGTTCCAGCAAGATTTAAAGCATCAGCGTTGGCGGCACAGCCAAAGGCGTAACACATGAAACTGCATGCAGCAGACATAAGTACTGTTCTAAACATAGTGACTCTCCTTAAATTTTTCGCGATGGTAATGAGGCAAGAATTGAGAGTCAAGAAAATTTTCTGAATCTCCTTCGCTACAGTGTGTAGCGCCAAAGTAGTAATGTCACACTTCACCAAAGTTAAAATGTCACACTC
>CAYGFJ010000421.1:0-1604 GCA_964349115.1 uncultured Francisellaceae bacterium | reverse complement strand
GTATACAAAATCTTTTCGTTTGGCAAAGGTCCTGGACGCAATTTTTCAGCTGTTTTCTCTGGCTTTTTCCAATAACCCTGCATCACCGTCCCACCTCGAATCACCAATTGACCCACAGTATGTGGAGGCAGTTTTTGACCGACCTCGTCAATCACCCACAATTCGGTATTAGGAATGGCCTTGCCCACACTCAATGGCTTCCGATCAATGTCCTCTGGAGGCAAATGGGTGCATCGCTTGCACTCAGTCAGGCCGTACATGGAATGAATTTTGGCTTGAGGGAAAAGATCTTTGACCATCTGGATATGTTTAAGGGTCAGGGCTGCGCCTGTATTCGTCACGCGGTTCACAGAACTCAAGTCCGCACCTGCAAACTTTTGATGCTCTTTGAAGAGGCTAAAGAGGGTCGGAACCCCTGGCAATATTGTGGCGCGATATTGCTCTACATTTTTCAAAAATTTCATAGGAAGGAGTAAATCCTTTTCCAAAACAAAAGTTGCCCCCACAGAAAAACTCATAATCATCTGATATAAACCATAATCAAAAGACAGGGGCAGTGCAGACATAAAAACATCACCCGCATGGTGCTTCAAATAGGTATTGATGGAATGACTTGCAGTCAGGATATTGCGATGAGACAGCATGACTCCCTTGGGCTCTCCAGTGGAACCAGAGGTATAAATAATAGAGGCTAAATCAATGTCTAGGTTTTGGACCCGCGGATTGTGTGTTTTAGCACTCTGCACCAAAGTCTCAAAAGGAATCGTTTGATTGATCCAATACCTTCCAGCTGATTCTCCAATGAAAATCTGGGCTCCAGCATCTTTAACAATATAATCTTGCTTTTCCTGACTTAAATCAGGGCTAATGATTGAAACCACCCCTCCTGCTTTCAAGGTGCCCCAAAATGACAGAGCTGTTGTAAGAGAATTACCTGCCGCAATGACCACCCGATCGCCGCGAGACAAGCCCATCCCTTGCAAAGCATGCGCAACCGTGTTGGCTTGACCATTCAAACTCTGATAGCAGTGTTCTCGACCGCTTTCAATCAGGGCTACCTTATCTGGATAGTGATCCGCTGAGACTTCCAGATACTCCTGTAGTTGATGATAGTGTCGCAAGATCTTCTCCTTCTTAGGCCCTGGGTCGATAATAGCATTTGAATAAACGAAATGAGCGTGTGTATATTTGGGCCAAAACCAGCCCAAGTGCAATCAAATTAATGCCCATTAAAACATAATAAAAATCTTGTAGTCGATGTGTTTGTAGGACAACAAGTGCACCAATACCTCCTTCCAAAAGAAACCAGAATAAATTAATCAGCAGGCTTCTGCAGGCCAAGCCTGTTTGTTCGCACAGGGACAACAATATGAGCATTGGTCCTACACCAACATAGGAAATCCCTACGATTTTAAGATACGAAACGGCAGCAAGCGTAATCGCAGGCTCTGTTGTAAAAAGGTGCACCAAAGGCCCTGCCAAAGCAAAAACAAGAAGCGAAATGACCCCAAACAGGAGAATCGAAAAGCGTAAGGTATCATCCACAAATACTTTGATTGACGAGACAGATGCTTCATGTTGAAGTTCATTCACCTTCATGGCGG
>CAYGFJ010000420.1:0-1608 GCA_964349115.1 uncultured Francisellaceae bacterium | reverse complement strand
ATATGTTTACGAACAAGAACCTCATCATGACAATAAATGCACCCTTGCAAAAATCGTCAATTTTTCAGAAGTCCCTTGCTTTTATCCTCTCTTCGACGACCATTGGTCTTTAAAGGATTGGACGCGTTATTTACACCCCGCCGTCAGCGTTCAAGGCAAATTGGATACTTACACTTATGCCTTCTTCCCAGCGACCGGCCTGTATAGTGTCTAATATTTTGTCTATGCAATCCCATGTGGCGTATGGATATGTCGGCAATCGCGCAGCGGCTTTTCCCCTCCAACGCTTGGGCCATGAAGTCATTGCCATCAATACCGTACAATTTTCGAATCACACAGGGTATGGAGAATGGACAGGCGACATCATGTCCCTCGATCACATCGAACGCATTTTTGAAGGTCTTGAACAACGTGGCGCTTTAAAACAATGTGATGCCGTATTGACGGGCTATTTGGGCGTGCCTGAATTGGGCCACACCCTGCTCAAGTGGTTGACTCGGATGCGTCTAGACAATCCTGACTTGATTTACTGCTGTGACCCCGTCATGGGCGATGTTGGCCGTGGCGTCTTTGTACGAGAAGGTGTGCCCGCCTTCTTTCAGAATTCAGCAGCGCCTGCTGCCACCATCATGACCCCCAATCAATTTGAATTGCAGTTGCTGACAGACGTCTCCATCAACACCTTGCTGGATGCGCAAAGGGCCTGCCAGATTCTTCATGATCGCGGGGTCTTGCATGTGCTTTTGACCAGCTTGATGCGCCAAGAGGGTCACCCTACCGAAATTGAAATGCTTTTGTCCTCCAAAAACCAAGGCTGTCTCTTGATTGCCACGCCCAAATTGCCCATGCCCATCCCCATCAATGGTTCGGGAGATGCCACTGCAGCACTATTTTTGGCACATTATTTAGAATCAAAAAACTTAAAAGCAAGCCTTGAGAAAACCACCAATAGCATCTTTGCGCTGTTTGAATCTACACTTCACGAACAGCGGAGGGAATTGAACTTGGTGCAAGGACAGTCAGCATGGATGGCACCACTGAAAAAATTTGATGCCGTAAGCTGCTGAGGCTCATCCGATACTCATGACGCAAACGCGCCATTTCTTGGCGAAGCCGGGTGACCTCCCCATTAAAATCAAACTTCATGTCTTGAATGCAGCTGACTTGCTGACGCATATAGCAGTTGAAATGCGAACGTTCCATTTGCGCCTCGTCCAAACGCGCCCGCCTTACCAAGTCTATGTCCTTCAATTGAGCTTCAAGTGCCCGCGCTTCTTCGAGAATAGATGTGTTATTGCTGTCGTTCATCATTGCAGAAAGTCTCCCTTTGCGCTTAAAATACCTTTTTGCCCCTCCTGCGTCAATTTTAATTATGGCTTTTTTCAAAAGCATTAAGACTGCACTTTCCAAAACCACTCAGCTTTTTAAGTCTGGGCTCAGCGTTTTTTTAGGAAAAAAGACCATTGATGAAGACACATTGGAGGCCTTGACTACCCTCTTATTGAAAGCAGACTTGGGCGTTTCCACTACAGAATACCTGGTTGCAGCACTGCAAAAACGCCTTGCCAAAGATGATCTGGATATTGTGAGTGCCTTAAAATTGGAACT
>CAYGFJ010000419.1:0-1610 GCA_964349115.1 uncultured Francisellaceae bacterium | reverse complement strand
TTTATAATCCGTTCTCCACTTTAAAACTTTTTGAAACCCAAGAGTTTTTAACCCACTGGTTCGAAACCGGCACACCGTCTTTCTTGATTAATCTTCTGGCGACAAAAGATTTTGACATCACTGCCTTAGAAGGCCTAGAAGTCAGCAGTGAGTCCTTTTCCAGCTATGATGTCGATAAACTTGATGTGCGCGCTCTCTTGTACCAAACAGGGTATTTGACCGTCAAAAGCTACGACCCAGAGTTTGGAGCTTACCAGTTGGGCTATCCTAATTATGAAGTCGCCAGATCTTTTGAAGGGAAGCTGCTCGAATTTTTCTCCAAAACCGACCGAGGCACCCAAGATGACCTTGTCTGGGGTTTGGCAAAACAACTTCGCGCCCAGAATTTCGAAGGCTTTTTTGAAACCCTCAAGACCTTTTTTGCAGGCATCCCCTATGATTTACACGGCAAAGGCGAAAAATACTATCACCTCATTATTTACCTGACCTTAAACTTAACAGGCTTGGCCCTGCAAGCCGAAGTCCACACCCATCGTGGCCGGATTGACGCCGTCATTATCCTAAAAGATTTCACGGTCATTTTCGAGTTCAAACTCAATCAATCCGCTGACATCGCCTTACAGCAGATCCAAGACAAAGGCTATGCCGATGCCTATCGCCGCGAAGGCAAGCCCATCATCGCCATTGGCGTCAATTTTGATACCACGGAACGGAATGTCACAGAGTGGACACTGCAAACGCAGTCATAATTTAGAGGCTTGAAAATCTATGCAGAGGGTTTAGAAGGGGCCAGTAAAATCTTGATGTCGCTACGCAGCAGCATAATTTGTGACGGATAGGGGGCTGCATTATTCCAAGTATAGTGAATCACCCACCCCGATTGATGGAGGGTGAGCAGCCGATGCTGGCTGTCATATTCTCCTGTAAATGGAAGTGTTGGCACAGGCTTGCCTAAAATCCAATAGCCCATTCCCGAGACGGGCATCGACCAACCCAATGTGTTTTGCAAGAGATCTTCAGGGGAGTCCGCGACGATGGTCTTGCCTGAAGAGAGGGTCAACACTACTGGCCCAGTTTCATTGCTGAGGCTTGTTGCTCCCAGGCCCAAAGGCCCTGACAATTCAAGATAAAACTTTTGGTGAGCCGCATCTTCTTGCCAAATAAAATGCCCTGATTGATGTGTGGTAGGCGTGACCACACTAAACAACCCCTGCGACTGTGACAGCGTCGCGCAGCCCGTTAAGAATATAAAAGCAGCCAGTAGAAGGTTTTTCATGAATGCTTCCGTTTCCTTTCCGCTTAGCCAGTGACTTTTTTGCTTTTCAAAGCGATTTTCTTGCCGTGAAAGGCGACGCCGACCAGGAGGATCTGCGTGATGCCCTGGGCTTTTTGTTCGGCGATGTAATGCATTTGCCCAATTTGGACGAGGGCTTTTTTGGCATCGCGGGTCAAGGCTTTTTCGCTGTCACAGCGTTTAAATTCTAAGATGATGCCCAGTTTGCTGGGGTCTTTGGGGGTTACCAGGATATCAGCACGCCCTTCTCCAGTCTCACGGTTGGAGCGGACTTCATGGGTCTGTTGCAGACCCACCAAGATGCCTAAGATGAAGC
>CAYGFJ010000418.1:1166-1614 GCA_964349115.1 uncultured Francisellaceae bacterium | reverse complement strand
GAGGGCTGCATTTTCGCCTCTCCCAGCATATTTCGCTAGGAGTTGAGGGCATTATGTATCTCACTGACTCGGTCAAGGGTTCTGGTTTCGGTCTCGAATCACGCTATTATCTGCATCAGACTTTTGATCAGTGGTTTATCGGTATTGGTGTTTTGAAAGAGTCCGTGACCATTTCAGATTCGTCAGGTTTAACCCAAGAAAAGGTTACTGTGGCTCCTATCGATGCTTATGGGATGATGGGCTATCATTGGACTTTTAGTCGGCATTTTCATGCAGTCTTAGGTGGAGGGGTGCGGTACTATACTGCAGCTTCTAAGGTTGTGCTCACTTCGGGGGTCAATACTTACGAGTTCACCAACCCACTTTCGGGTGTCTATTTTGTGGTGCGCGGAGCCTTGGCCATCGCTTTTTAAAACGGGAGCTGTGCCACGCGATATATCAAGCTAGT
>CAYGFJ010000418.1:0-1156 GCA_964349115.1 uncultured Francisellaceae bacterium | reverse complement strand
AGCTCAATCCATTGGAGGACTTTAGAAAGGACGATAAGTTCGTCGAGCTTCTACAGTACCACACGTCTGGCGAATTTGCCGACGCGCAAGTCGAGCTTATCATCAATGGTGATTTTTTCGATATGCTTCAGGTCAAAACCAATTCCAATCTGCCCTATGGTATTCTTGAAAATATTGCAGTTTATAAGATCAGGAAAATTCTGAAAGGACATCCGCTGGTGATGTCCGCTCTACGCCACTTCGTCGAGTCGGGGCACCGGCTTGTGATTATTTGGGGCAATCATGATGCGGCCTTGTGGTGGCCTGGAGTACAAGAAGAAATAAAAAAAGAAATTTCAGATAAAATTCATTTTCAGTTTGATCCGTACACCTTCGATGGCATTCGTGTGGAGCATGGACATCAATATGAGACTTTTCACCAATTCGATTTGGCCAATATTTTTATTGAGCGCAGGGGGCATAGGGTGCTCAATGAGCCCTTTGGTAGCTTTTTTGTTTCTGGGTTTTTAAGTCGTTTAAAATCTCAGAGACACTATATTAGCTCTGTTCTTCCGTTTAACAAATATCTGCGATGGATTATGTTTTTTGATGTGGGGTATTTTATATCCCAGGGCATGAGGGCTCTTTTATTTTTCATTCACATGCGGTTTATCAGTCACCCTATGCGATTTACTAGGTTTTCTAAGACCATAAAAATTCTTCTTGAGGCGATTAAACGCCCCGTCTATGCCGAGGTGGCCAGAACTGTTATAGCAAGGCACAAGGTCAAGGCTGTCTTGATGGGCCATGACCACCAAGCGATGCATATTCAATACCCTGATGGTACGCAATATCTGAATACAGGTACTTGGATTGACATCACAAGTTTTGATCCTGGTTCATTGGGTAGGAGCTCCAAACCCACCTATGCGTTTATTGAATATCTCAATGGGACCAAGCCAGGGGAGGGGTTTCTGCCCCAGTTGGATCTGCGGGTTTGGCGAGGAAAGTACCAGGAATGGGAGCATTCCGAGTCCTAGCCTCAGCGTCATTTTTGGACCAGAGCCTTTCTTGACTATGTCCTTGCGGGGGTGGTAAGTCTAAGCCAGTTTTTAATCTTTTTTGAAAGGAAATCACCGCTATGAAAAAAATCTTGGTTCTTTTGGTTGTGCTTCTT
>CAYGFJ010000417.1:0-1615 GCA_964349115.1 uncultured Francisellaceae bacterium | reverse complement strand
CTGGATTTAATATTTTTTTCGTGACTTCATGAGTTCAACTTGATAGTATGCCGTACTCTGTAATTTATGCAAAATGAGGAAAAAAATGGCAGCAGCTGCGAGCGAATCTGGATTTACAACACCTGATGCTAAAAGTGCATTTAAGGAAATAACAAGGCTCATACTGTCTAGAGAAAACAAGTACGGGCACAAATTAAATGAGTTAAAGCAATTGGTTACAAAACATCTTGCATACCTTAATGAACGCGATCATGAAGGAAATACATTGTTAAACTGGCTGGCTGAACAACATCAGAAGTGCTGGGAATCTTTTCAGGAATGTACCTCATTGTGCGACATTAAACGCTTGAATGGATTATTTATGAAAAGCAATTTTTTGAATCAAGTGGTGCGGCTTTTACTAGATAGCGGGGTAGATCCAAGTCTTTCTAATCGAAAGGACACAACACCCTTAATGAGATATGCGCAGACTCGAGATCAGCTTTCTAAATGCATTGAGGATAAAAAATTAATCCATTTGTATGCTGCACGCTACAGTGATGGCAGCCATCCTGATTGGATAAAACAATTCGCTCAGGCTGATGAGCTTCGTGTAAACACCCAAAAGGCGCTAAGTGGCAAGTTAGAAACACGCTTGACGGCTGACTATGGTGGTTTTCTTTTTATTCGTAATGATGGAAGACATATTGTTGCTTCTTCTCAGGCAGGCCTTACAGCAGCAATGGAAGAGGCTAAAGGTTATGGGGGTGGTTTTAAACTGTATGCCTCTTTTAGCGAACGGCCTACAGAAATTCCGAGTGCATTGGCGCGATATAAAAATATCCTTAAAATTAGAGTATTAACTCAGTCTAGTGATGGCCTTGCCGCTGGGGCGAAAGCAGTTGTAGAAATTATAGTATCTCTTTCAAAGCCTGAGTTTAGAGCTCTAATAGAGCAAATTAGACCTTTAGGCGGAGTCACTAAAGGACAAGCAGACGGCTCACTAAAGCTCACATTTCAAGAAGGGTATGATGCATTAAACGATTGTGGCGGCGGCTCTGCGCCTGTTTGCATAGTTTTTCTTGAAGCGCTGACGGTGAGACGAGCTACTGAAATAGCGCTCGATGCAAAGGAAGGGGAAGCAGTCCGTGTTATGGCTGAAACTGCAGATGCTCGTTTAGAAATGATATTTCATGAGATGCGTGCTGAAGCTGGCTCTGGCCTTGATGGGCCAAGGGTTTAATCCTAAGCACGTATCCCGGCTTGACCCGATCAAGCATCTTTCGCCGGTCGCTTGGCAGCACATCAATATGGTGGGGAAATATGAGTTTCACATTGGGAAAGTGATCAGCATTGGAAAACTGGTCAAGAGTCTCATGAAAAATCCGAAGACGAAGCTGTATGCACGAAATTTGATTCGTTCAGCCTGATTGATACACATCCAAATCCTAGATAGAATGCGGCCTGGAGGGGTATGGTTAAAAAACGATTTTTCAACGGGACGCATGAAAATTCAGTTACTTAATTTGGTCGTTTTTACAAACTGTACTTTCCTGCTGGAAACCCCGGATTGAAAAACTGATCGCTGTCACCCACCAAACCCCAAAAACCCTCTTCGACTACAATGAAGATGTCA
>CAYGFJ010000416.1:0-1623 GCA_964349115.1 uncultured Francisellaceae bacterium | reverse complement strand
TTCGTCAGATATACACTCTTCCAAAACCAAATGACCCACAAGCATGGAATGAGTTTTGCTCCAATGGATGCCTGCAGGATTATCATTTAAATACAAATATTAATGGCAATGTGATCGATTTTGATACTCAAATTCAATATGCTCCAACACCAGGCGTTAATAATGCTTGGGGGCAACCACTCTCTTTTCCTTTAATTGTGACGCATCGAGCAAGTAATGCTGCTTATTACTACAAAGTGAGCTTTAGAGGAATAACTGCAGTTATCAATAATGATAATAATACATGGACTACGGTGCCTATGGCCAAAAATGCAGACCAAACAGCTCCAAGCTGTAACTTAAGTTATAGTCTAGATTTTGACAATCCGGCTCCTTGGAGTAGCACGCTTATTGATCTTCCTCATTTTCAAGGGACTAATCTCCTTAGCGCCTATCAAGGAAAAAGTGTAGACGAGCTGGTGCATCAAGCTCCAAGTGTCAATGATAATTTAAGCCCGCCTAACAATGAACAAATTGCACAATGGACTCAACTTAATAATAGTCCAGAGCTTAAAACTCATCCAGCTCTGGACCAGCTTATTAATTATATAGGAAACGATCCTTACGCTATTGCCAATTATGTTCAAAACGAAATCGAATTGACTGATGCAATGGGATTTAATGTTACCGATACAGTTGATCCCACCTCTATCAATCCTCAAGGAATGACCCGAGATGCTCTTGCTACCTACTTGGAAGGTCAAGGTTCTCCGATCGAACAATGCGCCTTACTTGTTTATTTACTACGGCAAATAGGTGTGCCTGCTGTCTACGTTTTTCCGGAACAGAATGGGATGATGATGTTTGATGAGCAAATGAGTAAACTTCTTCATATCCAGCTACGTGGGACAATGAACTACCTTGGAAGTGCACCTATTCCTGAACTTATTTCTGTAAATTATCCCTGGGTAGCGGCTTTTATTGAAGGGAAATGGGTCCATCTTTTTCCATGGATCAAAGATACAGAGATAACGGAAGGACAAAATCTCTGGAGTTTTTTTCCTCAAGGATATGCCACTGGAGGTGAATGGCTCCTTCGTTACCTGCTTGATGATCATAGTATTAGGTCGCTTTCTAGCGAAGATAATATAGCGAGCTTATTTCCAATTTATGCAACGCAACAGCTCTCTGGAAGTAACCTTGCTCTAGCTGATGTTGGAATGCACTATGTGAATCGTCCTCATTATTATAGTGACTGGAATGATTTTCCTCGGCCTTGGCAAACACCAGCTATTTCTAGCGACAATTTGGCTCCTAATCTTAACGCCTCAAGCCCGGATCAAAATCCAAAACTGGTCCCAATGCTTAGCAACTTATTTGATACAATTGAGATCCAGATTTTAAGAGATAGCAATGGAAATGGAGTGCCCGATGCTGATAACCCTATCTTAAAAACAGGCCCCATGCGTTTTGCTGACCTTCATGATAGGAGGCTTCTTCTTTACCACCTCATTACAGAAGAAACGACTCCGCCTACGTACAACTTAATCCTATCTCTGGAAGCTTACGACAGCACAGAAGGAAGCAGTGATACAACCGCGTATGCTTTTACGAACGATCCGGGGGACCTACGCAATCCTCAAA
>CAYGFJ010000415.1:0-1624 GCA_964349115.1 uncultured Francisellaceae bacterium | reverse complement strand
CATTATATTATGTATCGTTTATGTTGGTTCAATATCATTGTAGAAAGTGAGCTAAGGTTGTCTAAATGGCTTTTATTCGTTTGCTTTTCATAATACATCAGCTCAATTATCTCATATGCTACTTCTATCAATTCCTGTGGTACATTTACTGGTAATGCATGACCTACATTCAACGTCAATAGACTATTATCGCCTACTCCATAAGTGTAATTTGTGTGTAATATCTTAACCTCAGTAGTCAAATCAGTTGTTGGACTTGTAACGCTGTTAATAGGATAATCATACACCCTTACACAACCATCTATAAAACGATATGTCTTTTCCCTCGCAAAAATCAATACATTGGTGTAATTCTCAACATATGCCAACGCCCCCTTTATCATTCTTGTTATCTGAGCGTCATCCTCTGTTAAAGTATCGTCAATCCTTAAATAGACTTTAGCGTCTGCAAGTGGAATTATAGATAAATAACTCATTATTTATTCTTTTTAGGTTTGCTTTCTTCTTTTATCTCTTCAAGATATTCGCTTATATCTTTTCTTTTACCTGTATAGGTGTTACCTACCTCATACGCCTTCTTTTCTTGACTACAATAAAATGGTTTTATTACTTTCATGTTTTTAATGTTTAAAACCGCCTCTAATTAAAGAGGCGGTTATTATTATTATTATTAAATCGCTGTAAAATCACCGTAAATTAAAGCGGCTGGTTGCTCTATTGCTAAAGCTACCTGTGCCTCAATTCTAGCAGTAATTTCATTTTTCACAAAGTTTGTACCCTCAGTCTCAGAAAACTCTAATCCTAATCCTTGAGTAACTACTTTTTTCACTCTTGACCAGTCGCCTACAAAGTATTTGTTTGCAGTCAACCAAGTAGCTTTAAATACAGGAATACCGTTTACTCTTAAAGTTCCTCCCTCAAAAGTCACAACACCTGGAAGTCCATATCCAGCACCTGCAGATTTCTCAGTTTTCAAGATATCATACCAATCAGATGGTTTTACCACGATTGCATTAGCGGCGAAGTTTGAACCCTCTAAAGTAGCTATCTCGTTGATAAGCATCTCAATCTTGTTTTTTCCTGTGATAATCTGAGCGGAAGCAGTTGCACCAGCGGCTAAAACGGTATTAAATGCAGCATTTTCAGCGATTGAATAATCACGTCTTAATTCAACTGGTAATGAACTTTCTAAGAATGGTAAGTTATTCGCCATTTTTTTGCTATAACGTGCGAAACCAGCAATAAAATCAGTGTTCACGTCTACCATTGTGTAGTCATAATCAATCTGAGTTTTAGAACTTCCCTCAGTTTGTGCTGAAATAGAGCCTTCTCCTTTTGCTACTCTCACAAAGGTATAAGTACCACCACTGATTTGTACGTTTGAAGTAAGGTCAGCCACGTTCACTAATGGAGCTGGTGCTGATACTACGTCAAAATTATACGTTCTAGGCTGGTTACCTGTCAAGGACGCACCCAAAGTCATGTCTCCTACAACTTTTAATTGTATAGCATTACCTTTACGAACGTGCCCGATTGATTCAAAATTATCAGTAATAGCTGATTTTACAGCGTCTACTGTTACCTCTTTTTTAGATTTCTCTTGAAGTTTCACGTCCAATGCGTC
>CAYGFJ010000414.1:0-1629 GCA_964349115.1 uncultured Francisellaceae bacterium | reverse complement strand
TCGCGCCTTCGTGGGCTTCTTGATAGTTGCCCGTCGTTGCGGCCAAAATGCCGGTCTCACCTGCCTGAGCAGGGTAAGCGCCTTCGATGGGGTGAGCATCGCCCATGCGAAACAAACTGGAGGCGCCTTCGGGATGGTAGGCGGGAGCTTCCAGCACATGAGAAGACAAGCGCCCTGTTGAGGCATTGGGGTCGAAGGGAGCCTGGTTCAAAAAGGCGAACTTGTTGCGCTGATCATCTTGCCAGTAGGCGTTTTGATACGTGGACTCTTGGGTGAGCTGGGGGGAGTCGATGGAATTGCTTGTGCCCAGCAAAAGGCTTTGTGCCAAATTGCCCCCAAACCAAAATTGAATGCCCTCCGCCTCTTTGATCAAAGTGTAGTGATGGCCGTGGTCATCACTTTGAACGGGATAGAGCATGCGGGTTTCTTCCAGGGTTTCGCCGGATTGGTTTTCAATAAAATAGGCAGGCAGTTCCACTTCATAATGGCCCATCACGCTGGTGGAGACGCCAATGTCGCTGCCAGACAGGGCGTGGCCTGCCAGGATTTGTTCCTCCTCCCACATGGATACAGCATCGCGATAAGGCAAGGCTATGGGCTGAGCCAGCATCTCAGTCGCCACGCTTTTGATGCGGTTTTTGAGATGGCCATCCATGTCTACCGTCCAGGCTGTTTCCACCAAAAACTGGCTTTGGTCTTTCAAAATCTGGGAAGGGAAAATGAGCCCTCCGCCGAGGTACCGTGTCCGCGAACTTTCCCCCGCCAGAAATTCTGCCAGAAATTGGGAGTGACTTGCGGTATCAGAATCGCTGCGTTCAGCAAAATCTGCTTGTGTCTCCCTCCACCCCAACCCTCCTCCGCCAGGGAGGAGGGGGTTTATTTTTGTTTTGGAAGGATTCAGTGGGCTTCTGCTTTCAAACAAAATGAGTGGATCTGCATCAGGGTGACCGGTGCAGCTGATGGCAGCAGAGCTTGCCGAACTGCTTGGAAAAATCTGATCAATGAAGGGTGCGCTCATCAGTGGCCCATTCATATGGGTAAAAACAGGGACACTGAGGTTTTGACCAAAAGCAGTGACCTGGTCAGTGATGATGAGGGGGGCGTCTTTTTTGCTGTGATCGAAATAATACGTGAGGCCATAAAAAGCCAAAATGCGTTGGAAAAACACAAAGTCGGATTCTTCACTGCTTTTGAAGGGAGGGAGGTATTGCCCCAGATCACAGTGGGTGACCGCGGTTTCAAAGACCTGCTGGTCGGCCAACAAATAGGAAAACGCTTCAGACAAATTGGCATGGTACAAGGCAGAGGATTGATGCGTATCCTGCAATTGGATGAGGGGGGAGGCCAAATGCAAAGTAAAATGATTGCGATGGAGCAGTTCATCCGCTTCCCCCACTTTGACTGCACTTAAGACGGTGTTGAAGTGCCACAAAGAGGCATTGTTTTCGATCGAGAGGGAAATAGGCGATTGCATGAGCCTTCCCAATTCTGCCGCAGATTCTGTCGTATTCAGTGTGACCGCCAGCGTCTCCACAGCCCCCAAATGCCCTTGATACGCAACACGCGTCACTTCAGCAGCGTGCAACAATGGGTGGTCAATCTTCACATTCAGCCATTCTGATTCTGTCA
>CAYGFJ010000413.1:0-1636 GCA_964349115.1 uncultured Francisellaceae bacterium | reverse complement strand
ATTCAGTAGTTTTGAGCTCAATGGCGACCATGCAATTCAGGCCACGGTGAAACATGAGTAAATCAATCCGGAAGTCTTTCATGCCAACCTGGAGGGGGTATTCTTCACCAATCATGCTGAAGTCGGGTCCGAGTTCGCTCAGGAAGCGTTTTAGGTGTGAGACGAGTGCCTTGCGTAGATCGTTTTCCTTGTAGTCATCTGGGAGGCCTAAAAACTCGAATACGTAGCTGTCTTTAAATTGACCTTTTGCGGCGGGAAATTCTGTCAGCAGTGCTGACAGTTTTGCGTTGCCGTTATATGTGTCAAAAAACTGCATCATTCGCCAGATGTTTCGGGCGGAAAATCCTTTAATGGATGGGTTCTCGACGGCAACATATTTGGCGAGGTCTTCCACAATGCTCTTGCCCCAGCCATCATTCTCAACCTTCTCGCTGACATATCGCCCAATCCTCCAATACAGGTTAATAAGGGTGGTATTGACCTGCGACCATGCCTGAGTAGTGGCTGAGGTGATCATCTGGTAAACGGCAGCAAAATCGTTTTGGTGGTCTTTCTTGGGCGTTCTTGACACGGTATCAAATCCTTATAATCTATAAACATACTTTCAGCCGCAGCTGATCATACCTGATCAATGCCATAAAAGTGCACTAGCCCATTTGGTTTTTTTAAGCACCTCACTTAATGGTTGTAACGTTTTTGTAACGTTTATTCTCTCGGCAGCGCTTTTAAGATGTGCGCTGCTCAAATGAGCGTAACGCAAGACCATCTCAAAACTAGACCACCCACCAAGCTGCTGCAATTCATGCAATGATGTACCATTTTGCACATGCCATGATGCCCATGTGTGACGGAGATCATGCCATCTGAAGTCATAAATCTCAGCTCTTTTCAGAGCTTTTCGCCACGCTTTGGAATTAAAGCGCAGAAGATGGCTGCCTTTATATGAAAAAACAAAGCGAGCGTGTGATCCAAGTCGTCGCTGAATGACATTCATCGCTTTTTTGTTTAAAGGCACCGCAATGGCTTTACCTGATTTTGACTTGTGTGCCGGAATAAATGCATGGCAGTTTTCAAAATCGACTTCAGACCATTCCAGGCTGGCTACGTTTGACTCTCGTAAACCTGTTTGCAGTGCAAACTCCATTGCATCTGCGAGATGTGATGGTAATTTACTTTTTAAATGCTCTGCTTCAGCAGGAGTTATCCAGCGTATGCGACTATTGTTTTCTTTTCGCATGCGGATATTCGGAGCTTTCTCTAGCCATTCCCATTCTCGTTCAGCTTTACGCACAATTGCTCTAATGAGTGCTAAAGTGCGATTAACTGTAGCCGGACTTGAACCCTCCTGTTCTCTAATTAATGCAACTTCTTCAATTTTATCTCTAGTAATTGATTTTAAGAGCATTCCGCTTAAGTGCGAGTCTAGCCATCTAAAAATAACAAGATCGCAATGTAAGCTTTTTTTATGCTGTGATTCGTTACACCATCTAATCACCGCATCATTCCAGTCAAAATTGGGTTTCTCGTTTACTTTGCTAATGTTCCAGAGTTCAGCCTTGGTTTGGTCGTGAAATCTCTGTGCTTTGGCTTTGTCCGAGGTTCCACAAGATTTCTGTATTCGCGCTCCTTCGTGCCC
>CAYGFJ010000412.1:1184-1642 GCA_964349115.1 uncultured Francisellaceae bacterium | reverse complement strand
GTTAATAGAACTTCTTTAAAGCCACTAAAACCCGCTGCTATCACTTGAGAATGCATGGACTTACTCATGGCTTGGGCAGTCACGGTACTCCAGGTGTTAATAAAACTGAGCGCTTGATCGATCTGTCCAAGCAAAGCAGGGTTAATAATCGCTGCAGCAGAAAGTAAATAAACGGCTGAAGAATATACAGCCACGCTGGGACAAGTTTCATAATAAACTGCAAAAAATTGATAAAAGCTCTCTAAACCGCCCATCAATTTAGAAAGTGCATCTGAAGGACTGTAGGGTCTTAAATGATACGAAGCCTGAGCCAGAGGCGCAGTTGCAGTCATTTTATTTATGATCTGACGGATTTCTTCAAGATAAGTATCCTCTTCAGGCTTATAAGGAACAGCTGCATGAGACAAACCCAATTTATCTTGTAAAGTTTCACTCCATCGTTCAATTTCAGATAAACG
>CAYGFJ010000412.1:0-1174 GCA_964349115.1 uncultured Francisellaceae bacterium | reverse complement strand
AGCAAATGCCTCTAGCTGATCGTGCACCTTTTCTTCATGTGCTAGTGGTCTAGAATGAGTATTCGAATGCTCATGTGCTTTATGTTCAGCTTCAGCTCCCCAGCGAAAATCATCAATAATCTCTTTGGGAAGAGCCACCATATTTAAAAGACTGATCCAAAACGTCAAAGCAAACCAACTGGCAAAAGTTTGAATACCTTCCCACGCATCTTCAATAAAACGAATGAACATACTTTGCTGAACTTCAAGAGTGGCACCAAGCATTCTATAATAATGATCAACAGGCAAAGCTTTTTCCTTTGTACCACGTCGCAAGCGACCCAAAAACGATCTCAAGCGAAACAACCAAGCCGTGTGGCTACGATTTTGATAGATTTTTACATGGGAGGGAAGTTTTTGCGAAAAAGCTTCGTAATCGGGATTAAGTACGATCATGTTCGTCACGAACAAAAAGTCCTTAAGCGCAGATTTTCCTTTACCTAAGAGTTGTGTTGAATGCACACTAAGATTAGGGGCGCCACCACTATAGTCTCCTTGATGCGCCGGCAAAATAGCACGACGTTGATCCCAGATATAATGACGATTCAGCAACCAAGCCTTAGCCAATACGCTGTGAAAGAAACCTCGAAAAAATGCACCGTTTTTATCTTTTAATCCAGAAGAGGCTGAAGATAAGGTCAACACTTCATTGGCATTTCGTGCACTGGCCAGCACCGCATTAACACGCTCTTTAACAAAATGAGCCACAGGATTACGTATCGCATCATCTGTTTTAATCGATGCTAAGAATCGTTGCGCAGCAAGCTTATCTTCTTCCAAGGATTTCTTCTGAGCCTTAAGCAAGCCCTCGAATTCAGAGACTTTTTTTGCCTCGCCCGAAGCAGGATTTAAGCTTTTAATTTGCGCATCCAGTTCTGCGATATAGGCATCAAAAGCTTCCCTAAGTTGTTTATTTGAAGCACCATGAATACGCTCAACGATTTGCAATAAACGCAAACGCTTAATCGCATGCTGACATAACATCTCTTTTTCATGGAATAAGGTGGTGCGAATACCCAATTCTTCTTGAGCTTTGAGCGCTTTTAGTCTGTATTGCCCAAAACAACCAATGACTTTTGCTGTGAGCGCCTCATCATGGTGAGACGTAATACCTAATTCTTGAGCTTTCAGATAC
>CAYGFJ010000411.1:888-1645 GCA_964349115.1 uncultured Francisellaceae bacterium | reverse complement strand
GTTGGAATTAGCCCTTGTATCACCTACCGGAAGTTGGGATAACAGTTGCGCCTTACTCAACATTACGCAAGCCGATGCCACTCACGTTCAAGATGCCCATTATGTGGATGGCTATGGCAAGGTGTTTTCTGGCACACAGAAAGTGCTCACTACCGGGGCCATGTTCCTCTCTGCGGTTATGTTTTCTACCATGTATATTTATTATTTGTGGCAGTGGCTTCGGATTCATCCGCTCTTGCTGGCCAAGGCCCCTGAAATCTCGCGATCAGGATTTAGCATTGTAGAATTTGTCGATTTCTTTTCTGTTTTTCTCCAAAATCCAACGGTGATTTTGGGCGTCCTTATCGGCTGTATGGCCCCATTTGTATTTGCAGGCGTGTTTATCTGGTGCTTCATTGCTGTATTCAAGACTGCCCAGAATGAGGTTCGCGCCCAATTTTTTACCATTTCAGGCATTGCCACCGGAGACGCCCTTCCCGATTATGAGGCTGTTATTTTGAAGACACTTGCCGCATCTCAAAAATGGGCGCTACTCCCCGTCTTGATGTGCCTTATTGTTCCACTTAATTTGAGCATTGTTTTGGGTATTCAGGGTGCCTGTGGCTTTATTATTGGGCTTGCAGCCTGTGGCTTTTTGCTTAGCAATTCCGTTGTTATTATTGGGACCTTGCTCAATAGTAGCAAAAAACATATCCAGTCAGGGCCTCACAATGCCGACAGTTCCGATCATATTACGCTGATCACGGGGGATGCCTTT
>CAYGFJ010000411.1:0-878 GCA_964349115.1 uncultured Francisellaceae bacterium | reverse complement strand
GATGCCTTTGGGGATGTTTTTAAAGATTGTCTGGGCCCCTCAATTGGCATTTTGATCCGTATGATCTGCATGACCACGCTCATGGTCTCTCTCTTGACGCTCTTGGTTGAATTGCGATGACTGGCTTTGTCAATGTGGGTCAGTTATTACTGAGGGAAGAGCGTCGACGGGTCGCCTCTGTGTTAACTCAGATTGCCACACAAGACATTGATGAGGCTGTGCGCGATATTTTGCAGTCCAATTTTAGCGCGATTATGATTAGCAACAAAACCCACAATCGCGCCGTGTCAGAGGGCTATTACATGCTCGAGCTCTCACACCGGGGCCTGCAATTACTTGAGCAAAAAAGTACGCAGCGCCTTCTTTACCGATTTTCGTTTTCAGACCAAAAAATGACCATGAATGAGCGCGATGTGGATGGGAGTTTTTTACATCCATTTTTACTCAAAGTCGATCAGATTGCGACTCACCTAACCCTAGGTCAAGCGTCTGGTTATAGCAAACCTAAGGAGATAATCTAATGGCTGTTCTGGTCGCCACTCCCCATCAGGCCCCTGTTAATGCGGCCAGGGACACCCTCAAAGCCCTGGTCCAACAACAGGTTCAGCTTCCTGGCGGCTGGCAACCGATAGGGACTGCACCCCTTCTTTTGCAAAATATCTCTGTCAAACTTCATACTTTTACGGATAAATTTCGATTCGGGCCTCCCAGATCCGTACCCACTCTCGGCCATGAACTTGTGCATACCGTGCAACAAAAAACGGGGAGCCTTAGGCTAGACGGACCGCCACTGCTCAATTAAGGTGTCTAGCTGTGCGTATGTATGGCCGGCCCCAATACTGATGCGAAGCCGCGCTTTTCCCTTATTGACGGTGGGG
>CAYGFJ010000410.1:0-1657 GCA_964349115.1 uncultured Francisellaceae bacterium | reverse complement strand
GAATCCCTCCTTCTCCGCCATTCATACTTGAAGCAACACTCCCTTACCACAATGATTTTGCGCAATTTACACAGATTTCTTCCAATTTCCCTCATCGCCTAAGTATAAAGGCAAGAGCATTTCTGGATGGAGGAGCGGTGGTTTTTTTTTGGCAAGAGTGATTAAATCAATGCCGTCGCATTGGATGGGATGAGCAGGGAAAGTCTGCCAGGCATCGCCTATTTTATGGGGAATGGCATCGCATAAATCTTTAAATTCCTGGGTCAAGTGATCAAAGCGCAGCAATTGAGTTTCGTGATGATGAAAATAAAAAGCCCCCATTTTGGCGTCGAGCGCGACCAGGACTTCATCAAAACCATGGAGACGGCGGGCGGATTCAGCCATGATTTCGAGATGGTTTAAGGCAATTAAGGGTTTTTGCAAGGCATATCCAAAGCCTTGGGCAACTGCGACGGCGAGACGAGTCCCGACAAAACTGCCAGGGCCGACTGAGCATGCGATAACATCCACATCTTGCACTGTGAGCCTGGCCTCGTCCAAAACGGCTTTGATGCCTGGCAACAAGAAGGCATTGTGTTGGAGGGCCACTTCGTTATACCGCGAAAAAAGCGGCCCTGCTGTGGTTTCGAGGGCAATGATACCGCGAGGACTGGAGGTGTCGAGGGCTAAGAGGTTCACGCTGGTGCAAGGTCTAGTGTAGCAGCAGATGCACGCCATTTAGAGTAACTGTGAAAACCACATTGCACTGTCTTATATAGGCCATATCCAACGCCGGCAGCCACTGCTGTCGCCGCAGCAGCGACAACGACTGCCAGAAGAGGAACCGCAACATGGACCAAAATCGCCATGGCCAAAACGCCACAAGTGAGTTTGCAGGCCATCAGGCTTATTGCAGTCAGGTAGGTACAGGCAGATGCCGCCACGGGCACAAAACTTACTCCAATGGCAGCACCCGCAATGCCCGCTGTGACTGTCAATTTTTTAACAGTGCAGCAAGACGCTGGCTTGGCTGCTGGATCATTAAAATCTAATCTTCTTGGGGTCAGTAGCGCTTCAGCAGGCTCAGAAGCAGGGGGTCTGGATAAATCTGAGCGTGCAGCTTCAGCAGGCTCAGAAGCAGGGGGTCTGGATAAATCTGAGCGTGCAGCTTCTGAGGTCATGAGAGAGTTGCTCTCTTTTATTTTTGTAAGTATTTCGATGTGTTCTGGGTTTGTGACGGTGAGGCAAGTTTCCCCGGAAAGAAAATGACCCAATTTCGCACGTCTGCGTGTAGACGCGGGCGTTTCAGGGTGTGTTTGTGGAAAGACTCGGGCAATATCATGGGTCAATGTAGTCACTCTTTCCAAAAAAGGCGTCATGTATGCAAACTGCATTTCTACCATGTTGCTAGTCATTGTGCTTGCGTGTTCAAGCACGGCGTGAGGGGCTGCACGAATACTGGTATGTAAGGCGTGTAATTGCCTAGTAAATTGTTGAAACCATACCTGTTGTTGATCGGTCATTTGGGTTTCTTCTAGTGAGGGCGCATTAAAGCGAAACTGGATGTAAGCAAGGGCATGGTGGCGCACGCGAAGACGGATGTGCTCTCGATGAATATTTTGAGTTGGAGAATCTGGAAGGTCTTGCAATTCATTTAATGCAGCCCACAACTGGATTT
>CAYGFJ010000409.1:0-1660 GCA_964349115.1 uncultured Francisellaceae bacterium | reverse complement strand
CCGTATGAGTCGAGAGGCTCACGTACTGGTTCTGCGAGCGGCTGATGGGGCAGTTCCATCGGCCGACTCACCTGGAAGCCCACGCTCACTGGCACGTATTAGATCGAGGTTTTGTCCAAAGCAAATCAGGCACTGCGTGCCCCACATCATAAAATAACCTTTGCGACATTTCTGACTTCATGCTGTAAAATTGCTCTTGATGGTTTCTTGGTGAAAAAGGCCGATAGGACATTGGTGTCTTTGTACCCGTTCCAAAGCATGGTCACAGAGGGCTTGCGGTAACATCATTGGTGAAGTATTCATACTACTATCCCGTTTAGAAGAATGCCCTATTTACAACCCTCTGCGCCTTGAAGCTATCGTTTTCATTTTATTTTGAGAGAGAACGACATGAGCAAAGATACACTAAAAAAACAGAGAAAGTCAAAAAAAGTGCCAATTCCCAAACATCTTGAGCATATTAATCAGTGGGCGGCAGGGATTGATGTAGGATCAACTTCACATTTTGTTGCTGTGCCAGAGGGATGTGATGAAAAAACAGTTCGAGAATTTAGTAGCTTTACAACTGGTCTAAATGAGTTGGCAGATTGGATTATACAATGTGGTATTACAACTGTTGCAATGGAATCAACAGGCGTCTATTGGATCCCTGTGTATGAATTACTCGAAGAAAGAGGGTTAGAGGTAAAACTTGTTGATGCAAGACAAGTAAAAAATGTGAGTGGCCGTAAAACAGATGTGTTGGATTGCCAGTGGATACAACAACTACATACCTATGGTTTGTTAAATGGTGCCTTTCGTCCTGCTGAAGAAAGTTGTGCTTTACGATCGTATGTAAGACAACGCACCATGCTGATTCAAAGCACAACAATACACATTCAACACATGCAGAAAGCACTGATGCAAATGAATTTACAATTACATCATGTTCTCACAGACATTACAGGTAAAACAGGAATGAAAATTATTCGTGCAATTAATGCTGGTGAACGATGCCCAAAAACTTTAGCAAGCTACAGAGAACCTGGATGCAAAAACTCAGAGGCCACAATTGAACTGGCGCTCACAGGTCACTATCGTGCTGAGCATCTATTTTCTCTTCAACAAGCGCTAGAGTTATATGATATTTATCAAGAAAAAATTGCTGCTTGTGATAATGAAATTGAAAAAAAACTTGCTCAATTCCAAACTAAAGAAATTGTTGCAGAGCCTTTAGCTGAAACAATAATACGTAGTAAGAAAAAAAGTAAAAATGCACCAGCTTTTGCTTTAGATGCGCAATTGCAGCGATTAACAGGTGTTAATTTAATGGAAGTTCCAGGAATGAATAGTCTAACAACATTATATTTGATCGGAGAAATTGGGCTGGATATGACTCGTTGGAATGGCCCAAAACAGTTTGCCTCCTGGCTTGGGCTATGTCCCGGGAATAAAGTTTCAGGTGGAAAGCGTCTTAGTGGCAAAAGCAAACCTTCTGCTAATAGAGCTGCCGCTACTTTGCGTATGGCTGCAAGTACCTTATACCGAGATTCAACTGCATTAGGAGCCTATTTGCGACGACTTAAATCACGTTTAGGGCCTGCTAAAGCGATCACAGCCACCGCACATAAGATCGCTAAAATTATTTATAACATGTTACGATATGGCATTAGGTATAAGG
>CAYGFJ010000408.1:0-1661 GCA_964349115.1 uncultured Francisellaceae bacterium | reverse complement strand
CATCATGGTTTACATTTATTATGTAGTGCATAAACACTAGGGATGAAAAGTTTGCACAGGGAAAAGAACTAGGATGGTTCTTTCAACACAGGATGTTATAAGGTAACGTAAAGCGATTTACGTTACCTTATTCTAGATAGATCTTAATCGCAATTGATACCCCCCCCACTCTCACAACACTTCATTAATTCTGTCCTGTTCTTCTTACGGCAATGGCTCCCCTGCCTTCGCAGGGGTAAACTTGGGCTCCGCTCTCCTGCGCTTTATTTGTCTACAGAAGAACAGGAGTAACTTATATGGACTCATCCTATTTGTGAAGGGTTTTTCTACGTTTAACAACTTAAGATAAAGATTGCGTTCATATATCCGGCATCTTAATGAATCAAATTGGTAGTTGACTCGTGCCCTGATGAAATTTGCGCTCTGCCTCCTCATCACCCCATCGGCCTTTAACGGCCTGGTTACATTACAGGTTTTTGCAGAGCCGATCTTATCTGTTCGTTGTCATCACATGGGTTTGTCCTTCGCAAATTCCGATAACTCTTTTATTTCGGTTAACTGTTAAATCACTTTTTCAAACATCACTACTTTCATTAAGCCGCTTTTTTATAATCTTCATTTTTTTGAAGCAACGCTAAAACGGTTCTTGCATTTTTATTAGCCAATGCCACACAGGCCCGATTTGAACCCCGTCTTTCTTTTAAATCAGTGACCCAACGACTTTTATAATCTGATTTTTTATCTGCTCGCATCAAAACTGCTCGAGCACCGTGAATCAGAAGCGTTCTAAGATAACCATCACCTCGTTTGCTAATACCTAATAACCTTTCTTTTCCACCGCTGGAGTGTTGTTTAGGCACCAGCCCGATAAATGCAGAAAAATGTCTGCCGTTTTTAAAATCATTTGGATTGCCAATCGTCGCAGCTAAAGCCACGGCAGTTATTGGTCCTATTCCTTCTACTTGTTGCACACGCTTGCAAACATCCTTTGTTCGAGCAATATTATTTATCTTGATATCAAACTCATCAATCTGCTGTTGTATCATTAACAGCATGTTGTACTGTGATTCTAAAAGCTCTTTGAAAAAAATACTGAGCTCATTTGTTTGTTCTCTATCAAAAAGCGCGGGTAATGCTCGTCTAAGCGCTGTATGACCAGTAGATAAAGCAACACCATATTCACCCAATAATCCACGCAACTGATTAGATAGACTGGTGCGCATCTGAATACATCCTTGTCGAGAGCGAAGTAAACTTTGCATATCTTGCTGCTCAATCGTCTTTGGCGTTACATATCTCATGCTAGGTCTACTGCTTGCCTCGACAATAGCCTCTGCATCTTTGTAATCATTTTTGTTCCCTTTAACAAAAGGCTTAACAAATTGGGGGCTAATTAATTTTACCTCATGACCATATTCTTTAAATTTTCTGGCCCAATAATTCGCTCCGCCACAAGCTTCCATGACTATTTCACACACTGGTAACTTAGCAATAAACTCAAGTAACTGAGCGCGCTTTATCGTTTTTTTAAGCTCTAATCGTCCCGCTGCATTTACACCGTGTAATTGAAAAATATTTTTTGCCAAATCTATACCTAATGTTTTAATATCCATCTTGGACTCTCCTCTTATTTTATTTAGATGATTTTAACAACATCATTT
>CAYGFJ010000407.1:0-1662 GCA_964349115.1 uncultured Francisellaceae bacterium | reverse complement strand
ATCTTAAAGTTTACCTTCTTGCTGGGATGTTATATCTGGAAAAAAGAAAAGACGCCAATAAGGGAAGATTTGCAGAAGTAGTGAAAGCGTATTTTAGTGTGGAAAATGCAGTGCCAGCTAGCGCACAGGATTTGCAAGAAATGCTGGGGGTGGATGGGCCAGAGCTGCAGCTTGCTATGTTCAAGCTGGAAGGGTTGCTGCATTATTTTGAAAAATGTGAATATCCAACCTATAAACCCAGCATGGATCTCGATGTTATGTTTGGGTTATCCAAGGTTTCATTTTTTGCGAAGCCGAAAAAACAGGATGATCAGGATGCAATTGAAATGCAGGTGATCACCCCGAGTTTGGGTAGTGTGGAACACCCCAATTAGAATTTCTTGCCGTTAATGACTTCGCCGCAGCATTTGCAAATAAATGGCGCGGCCATCTTGTCTTCATTCATGGTGTAATCAAAAGTAATTTCTTCGTTTTTTTCGATATCACGCAAACTAACGAAAGCTTGTGTTTGACGGTCAACGCGCGCCGTAGGATGACAGCTGTGGTTGACGAGTCCGGCAGTGGTATCTTCAATATGTATATCCTCGCCAATTTGTACGGATGTTTGTGTGGGTGAGGTGAGAAAGTCACCGTGCATTTTAAAGATGATGGTATTTTTATTAATTTTTTGTGCTGCAAAAACACCGCGTCCTTCAATTCCATTTTTGATTACCAGCGGACCTTTGGTTTTTGTTTGTGTGGTCATGTGGATCTCCTTGTTGGGAAACCTGGAGCTTTATCGTTATATGACTATTTTATCACGAGGCAGGCAGGGGGCTGGAAAAGTCGCTGTAATGCATTGATAATTTGCTAGGTATGTTACTGCCCCCGCGTGTTGTAAATCGAGGGCACGGATAAAAAAACTATAGAATTTCCTTGAAAAAATCGACCATTGCCTGCCAGGAGCGAGAGTCGGCAGTGCTGTTGTAGACAGTGCCGAAGGCTGGATCGTTAGCTTGTGGGTTGGTGAAGGCGTGCATGGTGTTGCCATACATATAGAGTTGCCAGTCGGCTTTGGCCGTGGTCATGTCGTTGCAAAATGTGATGACTTGATCAGGTGTGGCCATGGGATCATCGTAACCATGCAGCACCAGAACTTTAGATTTAATATGTGGTGCCGGTAAATTATCTGGTGCACCGAGCAAACCGTGAAAACTGACAACACCGGCGATGTCTGCACCGGTGCGCGCGAGGTCGAGAACACATAAACCTCCAAAACAAAATCCGATGGCCGCAATTTTATGCGGGTCAACATCCGGAATTTTTTTGACGGTGTTAAAAGCAGCAAGAATACGCTGCTGCAATTGATAGCGATCTTGCATGAGCGGTTGTATGAGCGCAGATTTTTCTTCTTTGGTATTGCCAATGATGCCCTTGCCGTACATATCAAGTGCAAAACCAATATATCCAAGTTCAGCAAGTGCATCAGCTTTGCGGCAAGCAAAATCATTTTTGCCAGACCAGTCGTGCACTACTATAACCGCTGGTTTTTTGCTGGATGATGGCTTGCCTTTCGCGAGATATCCTTCCAGTAAAGTATCGCCGTCACGATACTCAATGAGTTGAGAATTTGTCATTAGTGTTCCTTTTGACCAGTGAATCAAGTCTGCATAGTTGTTAATT
>CAYGFJ010000406.1:0-1663 GCA_964349115.1 uncultured Francisellaceae bacterium | reverse complement strand
GCGCAGGGCGGGTCAAGCGGTCGTAAAGCAACTGTACAGCCCAGGGGCCTTCTGCAATTTCTGCAAGGGCTGCGAGCATGAAAACAACGAGAGGAAAATAGAGTTCGAACATGCTGTTCACGTCCGCCCCCTCCCATTCAAAAATCAAATCTTGACTGCTGATGAGGAGAGTGGCCAGGGTCAGGATCAGGCTGGCTGAAAACGCCCAAACATTGTGTACGCACCCGCGGGCACATCGGCTTGAATCAACATCCAAACTGGCCTCTATTTGCCGCAAAAGAGCAGTTTCGTCTACGCTTCCTATGGCATGGATGCCAACATAAGTGCTTGCAGCGGAAAGAGAAAGGATCGTGCTTGAAAAAATCAGATCCCAATTGGCTGCATGTCTTTCAGTATGAATCAGACTGAAAAGCGTATCTCCAGTGAGGGCAAAGCGGGTTGCCATATAAAGTGATACTGCACCAAGACCAGCCAAGCTCAGCGCTGAACCTCTCGCAATATTGCGATATCGCGTAAAAAAATATTCCTTAACACGCGCGCGCAGTGCCTTAAAGAGACGTCTTAAATCAGCGCTCTCATCGATGACAAAAACGATTTGCGTAGGATTTTTTTCTTTAAGATTGCGCACTTTGGCATACATAGCAGCTTGAATATTGCGGAGGGAGGGAGAGCTCTCGTCACAAATATCATTGAGTACCGCCATCCACAAGCGACAGGCCAACATCCTGCGCGTGTCCTCATTTTGAAATTTTTTCGCATCGTCGTCAGAAAGATACTTCGTCCAGAGCGTGGCTCGATTCATATATCTGTCAATGGTGTCGCAAGGGCATCCATTCCTAAAAGAAGCATTCAGGACTGCCTTGATGTGTGCGAGCGGATGCGTATTGTTTGTTAAAACAGCAAGATCTGCTAAATATTGGACGAGTTCATCGGAGACAGGAAGAGTAGACAAAGCGCTGATCGCCTCCAGGCGGCCATCCTTGATCAACTCGACGCAACCAGGTGGCCCTACGCGCAGGCCTGGCGTCTCTGCCTGAAATAGATGATATAAAATCAAATCATGGACTCGGTGGACAAGATTGGGGTTGTTTCTGGCAAAGGGAGTCCAGTATTTTTTCAAAAAGGCCTGTGCTGCTTCTGCCTGGTGGCGAGGGTCATGAGAGTGAGGAATCAATTGCTGAGGAGTGGGTTGAGCGGGGGACATCAGAAGGCAAAGCAATAGTTTTTGCGTGTGCTCAACGAAGATTTGACGGGATGATCTTAGGGCAGGAGTTGGCTCTAAAAAATGCTCAACAATCCTCATGCTAAGAGTATTCCAAAAGCTGAAATCTATCTCTTCAACAGACTTATATTTTTTCTTTACAGCGCGCTTCAGATCTTCGCTTTCAAAAAAGCAATGTCCTTGGGACGGATCAAGAAGAATCTCCATGCATTGCCCAACTTGGGAAAAAAAATAAAAGTCAACGAAGACTGGAGAATGGGCAGGTAAGCCCTCGAAATGCGTGCTGAGGGCATCTGCAAGAGCAGCATCAAGATTTATCTCGAGTTCAGGGTACCCATGTTTTTCATCGCCCCTCGTCATTGCGTAAGCCATATTTTCTTAACAAGAATAAAAGACTTGAATGATACAGGATAACAAAAATTAAGTAAATATGTTTTTAAT
>CAYGFJ010000405.1:0-1664 GCA_964349115.1 uncultured Francisellaceae bacterium | reverse complement strand
GCCGATGGTGGTGTAGTGGTTGGCGGAAGTCAGGGTTTTGGCGTGGCTGGTGCTGAAGACTTGGGTGTAAATTTGAAAAATAAATAGATTCTTGGTTATATAAAATGACTGACATTGAACAGTGGATTTAAACTTTCGTTGACTAGGGACAGGCTGCTAATGGATTTTTCACTTCCATGTCAACCTGCCCTTCGGCGTGTTTAAGCCACCCCACTAAAAGCGTCGCGGGCGCAGCAAACAAAGTGGTATAGCTGAGCTTCATGATATAGGACCACATAATCATGGTGGCCAGCTGATGAGGGGTAAAAATTTGATACCCAATCAAAGTGACGGCCAAAGTAGAGTAGAGGATTTCAGCAATGGCAGACGAGCCAATACTTCTTAACCAAAAATAACGACCCCGCATCAAAATCTTCCACTTTGCGAGCAAGTTAATATTGATGTATCCCGCCAAAATAATGGACAGGAAGTTTGAAAGCACAATTCTGGGCAAATGCCCTAAAATCAGGTTGTATGAATCCTGATTGGTCCAGCCTGAAGGTGATTTTTGGTGAATCAAGACGTAAGCTGTCAGGCTGAGCAAGAGCTGGCACGCAAAGGCAGACCACAGCACTTTTTTGGCCGCTTTAGGCCCATAGACTTCTGTAATCACGTCGGTCAAAATGAACCAAAATGGAAAGACAAACGAGGCTGCCATCATGCTGCCGAAGGGCATTTCAATGGGTTTATACTCCAGAATAGAATCCATAAACATAACAGTTAAAACCAACATGGCCAAAAAGGTCAGGTGTTTGTATTGCTTGTCCATAAAGAGGGCTCCTGCGTGTTGTTTGAAATGAGACGCATTATCTGATAGGATTTAGACTCAGTCAAACGAAAATTCACAGAGTATTCATGGCATTTGGAAAAAGATGTGCCGTTGTTGGTGCGGGGATCAATGGCCTATGTTCGGCGATTAGTCTTTCAAAAAAGGGGTTTGAGGTCAGTGTCTTTACGGCTCAAGACCCCATGAGAACTACTTCAACCGTTGCGGGGGCAATTTGGATGCCCTATAAATGCAAGCCCGAAGATAAAGTATTGGAGTGGGCAGGCAAAAGCTTGACCCAATACACCGCGTTTACTGCAATCAAAGAAAGTGGCGTAAGCTTTAGAAATCACACAGAATTTTTTAATCATGTTGTCCCAAAACCTGCTTGGATGAATCTGTTATCAGAAGGTCATGCGCCATCATGCGTCTTGCCGACTGACGCGTGTTGTCATTATTCTGTTCGCTTGCCCGTCATTAATACGCCCCAATTTATCGCATATCAGTGCGCAAACTTAACTGCCCTGGGTGTAAAGAGAGAGGTTCGATTGATCAGTGACTTTTCAGAGTTAAGCGATTATGACGTGATTGTGAATACAAGCGGGGTCGGCGCAGCTATTCTGGCTCACGATGACACAGTCTACCCCGTCAAAGGACAGACATTTCAATTGTCTCACCCAACACCCCCTATTACCGAAAGTGTTTTCTACGATCGTGGAGATGAAGGGTTTGCAACACTGGTGGTGCCGCATGAAGACCATGTCACCATTGGGGTCACCTACAAAGAGCACGATGCATCGCTTGATTATGATGAAGCTGCTGAGCGTCGCTTATTTGAGTCTGCCTGTGCTTTCTATCC
>CAYGFJ010000404.1:0-1671 GCA_964349115.1 uncultured Francisellaceae bacterium | reverse complement strand
TAATAGCCCTGTAGGTAGCGTTTTGCAATAGTTTTTTGCTGTATTTATTACACGTTGTCAGAATCATCTGACTGGGAATTTTTTTGACCACTTCGACGCTTTAATCTTCTTAGAAATGAGGGTTTTTCTAATTCATCATTGTCGTAAGATTGACTAAAGAATTGATTTTTGTCGTCAGAATTACTACTATCATCATTTTTATCTTTGTCTTCCGACCAAATGCTTGGGCTATTCGTATCGTCCGTATTAAAAACATCGTGTGCTGTAATGGACGAAGTATTGTCCTCAAGGTTCATATTGATATCTTCTGGGACTTCTTCATTATCAGATTTTAATTTTGTTTTTTCTTCAGGTTTAGATGCCTGATCAATATTATCAGCTGCACTTATCATATTTTTAAGATTAGCTGTAGATTGCTTTGTAAAATATGAATCCTCGAATCCTGTAGCCACAACAGTAACTATAAGTTCATTCTCTAGATCTGGATTTATGGTTGCTCCAAATATAATATTTGCATCTTTGTCGGCTGATGCGGTGATAGTCTCAGCTACAGTATTAATTTCATGCATAGACATATCGTTGCCACCAATAACATTAAATAGAACTCCTCTTGCTCCATCTATGGAAACTTCTAGTAGAGGGGATTCAACGGCTTGCTGTGCGGCCTCGACGGCTCTATTGTCGCCACTTGCTCGGCCGATACCCATAAGGGCAGATCCAGCATTACTCATTACAGCCTTAACATCAGCAAAGTCTAGATTGATCAAACCGTGCACAGTTATTAGATCAGATATGCCCTGTACACCTTGCCTCAGGACGTCATCCGCAACCTTAAAAGCTTCAAGTATAGGTGTTGATCTGTCTATAGTTTGAAGTAGTCTGTCATTTGGTATGGTAATTAATGTATCTACATTTTTACTCAAGTTACTAATAGCATGTTCTGCATTTCTACTTCTTTTTTCACCTTCGAAAGCAAATGGCCTAGTAGCAAAACCAACTACAAGCGCATCTATTTCTTTAGCAACACTTGCAACTACATGGCCTGCGCCGCTACCTGTTCCACCGCCAGCACCAATAGTAATAAATATCATATCTGCACCTTCAAGAGCCTGCTTAATCTCTTCTCTTGATTCCTCGGCAGCTTTTTGACCAACGGTTGGTTCGGCGCCAGCACCTAGACCTTTAGTTGTATCATGTCCGATATGAATTTTTTTCTCGGCTTTTGAGTGATGAAGTGCTTGAGCATCTGTGTTTATAACAATAAACTCAACGCCTTCTACCCCGGCCTCTATCATTCTATTTATTGCTGCGCCACCTGCGCCGCCGACTCCGACAACTTTTATTCTCGCAAAAGTCTCAATTGATGGTGAAACCTGAGGCATAAACCACTTCTCCCTTACTTGGTTCTAATACTAAAGAAGTATACCTTAGCTTGGTATGCGATTCAATGTACTAGATAAAAATCCAATACTAGGGTTTTATCTTGTCCCATATCCCTTTTGCTAGTCCGCCAAAATTTGAAGAGCTAGAATTACGAGCTCCAACTCCTTGAGAAGAGAAAGACTGATCGGCAAAAATCATATCTAAATGCATTAATCCTAAAACTGGAATAAAAGAAATATCTTGAATATCATCAATAATACCGCTAACTTCTTTTGCAGAACCAACTCT
>CAYGFJ010000403.1:0-1671 GCA_964349115.1 uncultured Francisellaceae bacterium | reverse complement strand
AACCAGCACCAGCAAGAACAAAAACGCTGGCCGCAACGGCAGCAGCTCTTCAGTGAGTGAACAGGAGCATTCTGCAAACCTGATCAACACCGACATGATCAGCACTCTTCCCATGAATGAGCAAATTGTCTTTATCCACGGCCAAAGTCCCATTCATTGCAGAAAACTCTACTACATCAACGAGCCTTTTTTACAAGGCACTTTTGACAGAAACCCTGTTGAAACAGCACATAACTAACAATAACAAGGAAACCAAAATGAAAACCAACCTCTTAAAACAACAAAAACAAAAGGAGCGCTACTATCAAGCTTGGGTGAAAACCAGCATGACAGTCAGTGCCAAACATTTAAACATCGGCTTTGCCAAACTCCCCTACAGAAAGCTCACTGGAATTGAAAACATTGCCATCCAAGAACATCTAAAAAATCAGCGAAACGGCAAGTACTACCGATGGCTCAAACAAGCCGCCCACCTCTCCAGTTTAGAGGCGGAAATTAACCCCTTAAACCACCCCTTCATGCGTCTCATGATGGCAATGGACTACAACAAACTCTATGAGCTCATCTTCTTTGAACTGCACCACTACCTCACCCGAGCCTGTTTTTTAAAACTGGCCCTGCGTTTTCATATTCATGAAACCCCACACTTCATCGAGCAAGAACTCAAAGCCGTCAGTCAAAAGCTTTCTGTGATTTTCGCTGACAATCAAGGTCTGGACAACGAACCCGAATTTCACAGCATGTTCTGCAGCGCCTATCGCACTGCCTTGCTCGATATCGCCCTCTATCGCGACACCAACGTAGACCTCTTGGAAGACCCCTCATTCGGCCTCAAAGAACTACTCAAACACCGTTTCAACCAATCAAAACTTTTAGTCAAACAGGAGAACAATAATGTCTAAACGCCTTTTCGTGGGATCACTCCCCTTTTCAATCGATGACATGGCCTTAAAAGCCCTCTTCGAGCCAATAGGCAAAGTCATCTACGCCCGCATCATTCGCCACCACGACACCCAACTCAGCCGTGGTTTTGGCTTCGTCGAAATGTCAACCGAAGCTGAAGCCGAATCAGCCCTCCAAGGCATGCTGAACAAAGAGTACGACGGTCGCAAGATCGTCGTCACCGAAGCCTGGGATGGGAAAAAACAAGGGGGTGTATTATGATGACACATAAAATTATCCGTTTGCCTGAGGTCAAGCAAATGACGGGGCTTAAGCGCTCCAGCATTTATCAAAAAATGAAAATAGGCGAATTTCCTACCACTATAGGGCTAAGCATAAGAAGCGTCGGCTGGATTGAGGATGAAATTCAAGCCTGGATTGAAAGCAAAATTAATCAATCTCGTATTGCATCAAACCAGTAAACCCATAACTTTATTGCGCTGCCCGCTCATATGAGAAGGCAGCGCTTTTTACTATTTCAATTTTGAAAACTTGGCTTCCAGCAATTCATCTTCTAAAAGACCAGCGAATTTTACTTCCCTTTCAAATCACTTCCAATTATCATTGAAAAAGTACGTTCGCGTCCTCAAAAGCAATGCTGACGATCGCATGTATAAAAATATGTATAAAATAAATTTTACTGAGCATGGAGGCCGCATAAATGCATGACATCAGAGTCCTCTCTCAGGCACCATCTTGGCAAAGAGTATATGAAATATCAGGACAAGA
>CAYGFJ010000402.1:0-1672 GCA_964349115.1 uncultured Francisellaceae bacterium | reverse complement strand
CTCTTGGCCCTCCTCTTTTCGCTTTGTTTCTACACCTTGCCCTCCATTGCATTGATGGTCTTCTTTCCCACTTGCTGGCTGCTTTGGTCTCATCGCTCTCAATCTGCTTTGTTTGTTATTGCATTTTACCTCTTTTTAAACTGGGAAGAGATCCCCGACGCTTTGCATTTTTTTCCCCTTCATGGACACGCCTTTGCGCTGTCCATTTTGGTTTTGCATTCCCTCTTGATGTCCTTGCCTTGGATTGTACTATACTCATCCCACAAAACACTGCATAAAATGATTGTCCGTACCCTTCTCATTACCCTTGTTTTGCTCCTCCCCCCATTGGGCTATTTTGTGTGGCTCCAGCCCATCACCGCTGCAGGAATTTTATTTCCAGGCCATGCCTTTATGGGCCTTGTTCTCTCTGTCGTTCTGATGTGTCTTTTAGCCTCCTGTCTTGTCAAGCGCACTTTATTCAATATCGGCCTTATTGTTTTAATGCTCCTCTTTGCTGGTTTAGCAAATATTCACTATACAAAACCCAATCCACCGCCTGACTGGCTTGCCATCAATACCCAGCTGGGCCCAATCGGCACTTCGTGTACTTCCCTCCCCATGCGCCAGACACCCCTCATTGCAGCGGCGGACAATGCCCTATCTCAAGGTGTAAAAGTCATCCTCTTCCCTGAAAATATTGCCGCAGATTGGCTCATCAGCTCACAAGAACAATGGGTGAGCACCCTCGCAACTGCAAAGGCAGATGGCGCTGACATTGTTCTGGGGGCCCAAATAGACTGGCCCAACCAGTCCTTTGACAATGTCTTCATCCTCTTTGGCGTTGATGGCTACCATATTTACCCTGCCCGTCAGCCTATGCCTTTGGGCCTCTGGAAACCCTGGTCAAAAGCCACTTACCACAGCCACTGGCTTAACAGCGGCATAATGAGCATAGAGGGCAAAACTACGGTCTATCTCCTCTGCTACGAACAAATGATTCCTTTTCCAATTTTCTACTCTTTCTTACACCATCCAAAACCCACCATTCTCCTCAGCGGCGCGAATCAATGGTTTTCAACCCCTTCTGGTTACACCAAACAAAGCAATGTCTTGTTTGCCAATGCCCGGCTTTTTGGCGTGCCCACGTTGGTTGCAGTCAATACCTAAAATCCAACAGAATGTTCACTTCATTTTTGTCAAAACACAGCCAAACAGTCCCACCACTGCGACAATCCCAATGCCCTGAAAATAAAGTCGGTCAATGGGGATATGCACCCCATCAGCCATGAGCATTTGACTCCCTACTGCGATGAGCAATAACAAAACCACTGAACTCAAGCTTTCTCGACACGCCTTGTACGCTAAAATTGCTGCTGAAAACAAAGTGGCATCGCTTGCGTACTTGGCATAATGGCCAATATAGGCGGGATACTTCGCAATCCCCACACCCAGGGCAAAAACAAGCAGCGCCATCACAAAATAAATGAGCGCCGTTTCAATGTTGAAAAGATATTTTATAGCGTTCCACTGGCGCTCAAAAAAGGTTTTTGATTTTTCTTCTGCCCCCGCAGTCGTTGCGATTGTTGCATTGTTGATGGTATTTTCTGTGCTCATTTTCTTGACCTCTGCTTGTAAGTTTTAACAAATTTTTTAGCATGACTCAAGAAATAAATAAACGGAATCACGAAGG
>CAYGFJ010000401.1:0-1673 GCA_964349115.1 uncultured Francisellaceae bacterium | reverse complement strand
CAAGTCAAAAACCCAGTGATGTTCGCGGTGTATTTGGGGTGTTGCCTGACCCTTATCTTGTTTGTCTTGTCTTTGTTTCATGTGCACGAACGGGCCAGCTCGGGCTTTATTTTAGCAGTCAGTGTCTGGTTATGGTTTACAGTTTTATTTGCCAATTTTGCAGAAGCCATGGCCGAAGGTCGGGGGAAAGCCCAGGCCGATACTTTGCGAAAAGCACGTCGTGACACCCAAGCCAAATGTTTGGCTGAGCCCAAGCGAAATGCAAGCTTCACCTGGATAGCCTCCAGCAATTTGCGAACGGGCAATTATGTGTTGGTGGAAGCAGGAGACTTCATCCCCTGCGATGGCGAAGTGATGGAAGGCGTGGCTTCTGTCAATGAAAGCGCGATCACAGGCGAGAGTGCCCCCGTCATTCGCGAAAGTGGTGGCGATCGCAATGCCGTCACGGGCGGCACGCAGGTGTTGTCAGATTGGTTGATTGTGCGAGTCACCGCGAATCCCGGGGAGAGCTTTTTAGACCACATGATCAGCTTGGTGGAAGGCGCCAAGCGTCAGAAGACCCCCAATGAAATTGCTTTGAATATTTTGCTGATTACTTTGACTGTTATTTTCTTTTTGGTCTGTATCACTTTGCTGCCGTTTTCCATTTACAGCGTGATGGCTTCGGGTTCGGGCAGTGTCATCAGTATTGTGGTGCTGGTTGCTCTGTTTGTCTGCTTGGCACCCACAACCATTGGCGGATTGTTGTCTGCGATTGGCATTGCTGGAATGGATCGCATGATTCGCGCCAATGTCATTGCCACTTCAGGCCGCGCTGTTGAGGCAGCAGGCGACGTTGATGTTTTACTGCTCGATAAAACAGGCACCATCACTTTGGGCAATCGTCAGGCCACAGAAATGATTCCTGCCCCTGGGGTTGAAGTGACCCAGTTGGCAGATGCCGCCCAACTCTCGTCCCTGGCAGATGAAACGCCTGAGGGTCGCAGTATTGTTATTTTAGCAAAAGAAAAATATGGCCTGCGCGGTCGTGAAGTGTCTGAACTTCATGCCAGTTTCGTCCCTTTCACAGCCCAAACTCGGATGAGCGGCATTGACATGCCAGGTCGGGAAATTCGCAAAGGCGCGGCGGACACCATCAAAACTTATGTTGAAAGTTTGGGAGGTTCTTTTCCTCCAGAAGTGACCCTGCTTGTGAGTGGCATCGCTGAGCAAGGGGGAACGCCTTTAGTGGTTGCAGAAGGCCTGCGAGTGTTGGGCGTCATTCGCTTGAAAGACATCATCAAAGGCGGTATCAAAGAGCGCTTTGCCGCCCTCAGAAAAATGGGCATTAAAACGGTCATGATCACCGGAGACAATCCTTTAACTGCTGCCGCCATTGCCGCGGAGGCTGGTGTCGATGATTTTCTTGCTAATGCAACGCCAGAAGACAAGCTCAAATACATCCGCCAATTGCAAGCTGAAGGCCGCTTGGTCGCGATGACGGGCGATGGCACCAACGATGCGCCAGCCTTGGCTCAAGCCGATGTGGCCCTGGCCATGAACACCGGCACCCAAGCCGCCAAAGAAGCAGGCAATATGGTCGACCTAGACTCCAACCCCACCAAGTTGATTGAAATTGTGGAAATCGGAAAACAATTGCTCATGACCCGCGGCGCCTTGACCACCTTCAGTAT
>CAYGFJ010000400.1:0-1675 GCA_964349115.1 uncultured Francisellaceae bacterium | reverse complement strand
TTGATTGAAGGAACGGACATTCAATTAACATCTTTATATCATCTGCTTGATCCTCTGGTTTCTGACAAGACAGCTTATAAAAGGGAAGTATTATTTAATATGCAAGTTTCTAAAAAATAAATTTCGTGTGAAACATCCATGCCGCTGATAAATATTCTCAAGGAGGCGGCACAAAAAAAATATGAATATGTTATATAGAAACCATTAAAGAGATACTAATGAATTCAAAAGACAGAAATGAAATTGAACGATTAACGCTCAATTTAAATCGAAGGAATTTTTTAGGAATAGCTGCCATGGGGGCTGGAGCAATTATGTTACCAAAGGTTTCAATTGGGCATGAAGTATCAGAAAACATGGAGAATGAAACGATACAGTTTCAGGAGCTGGCCCGTAAATTGTCAATAATAGATGATGTTGATGTCATCGTTTGCGGAGGTGGACCGGCCGGAGTTTCTGCCGCAATTTCTGCGGCGCGCACAGGTGCAAAAGTCAGGTTGTTTGAGGTTCATGGCTGTTTAGGCGGAATTTGGACGGCTGGATTGCTTACGTGGATTTTTGATTTTAACAAGCCTGGATTTACCCGGGAACTAAAATCCAAATTAGATGAACGAGGCGCAATACGCGGAAATGATCCTGGAATGTTTGTTTACGAACCAGATGAGATGAAACTTTTACTCGAAGATCTTTGTGTGGAAGCAGGAGTACAATTTCGTTTACAAACCCGTTTAGTAGCAGCATATCTTGATGACCGCCGGCTCACAACTATAATCACTGAATCCAAATCCGGACGTGAAGCCTGGAGGGCTAAAGTCTTCATTGATGCAACAGGTGATGGTGATTTAGGCGCTTTGTGCGGTTGTGGCTGGGAAATAGGACAAGAAAAGGATTGTCCTTGTCAACCTTTGACAATGAATGCCTTAGCGGCTGTAAGGGATGTCACTCAATTGCAAAAGTACATTTCCTTTTATGGAGGTGATTTAACAACTCATCTTGATGCCGTAAAGAATTTTAAAAAAGAAATTAACCGTGCGGATATTGATCCCTCATATGGTATGCCAACACTTTTTCATGTGCGCGATAATGTAGTTCTCCTAATGGCAAACCATGAATATGGTATCAAACCATATGACGCCGATGAAATGACTGCAGCAACTGTGCGTGCACGTAAGGAAATATTTAAAATTGCACGCGGGTTAAGGCAGTTAGGAGGGATTTGGGATGGTTTTCAAATAATTGCTTCCGCTGAACAAATCGGTGTCAGGGACGGACGACGGATTCATGGCCGATATAGGATGGGAAAAGAGGATTTGGTAAAAGGACAGAGGTTTGAGGATGGTGTTTGCATGGTAACTTTTGGAGTGGACATTCATGCAGATACGAAAGCAAATAATGATAAGGAAACTATTTCAAATGGAGGTTTGAAAATGCTTCCTTATGAGATTCCATTACGTGCATTGATCGCGAAAGATGCCGATGGACTAATGATGGCTGGTCGGTGCATAAGTGGCGATTATATAGCCCATGCAAGTTATCGTGTGACTGGTAATGCTGTAGCCATGGGCGAAGCTGCTGGCACAGTTGCCGCAATTGCTTCAAAAAGCAACCGTATGCCCCATGAAGTAGAATGGAAGGAAGCAAATGAAGTGCTAAAAACTTTCAGATAGTCTTGAAG
>CAYGFJ010000399.1:0-1681 GCA_964349115.1 uncultured Francisellaceae bacterium | reverse complement strand
AATGATCGGGCAAGTTTAATTCGTTTTTCGCAAGATTTGGCCCAACAACTTGAGGATTTGCCAGCGATTGATAATGTTGATATTACAGGGATCGATGAGCGGGAAGTGCAAGTTATTGTTAAGCCTGAGAGTATTTCAACGCTTGGGGTCAATCCAATGCAACTATCTTCTGCAATTAAAACTGGCTTAAGTAGTTTTCCGGCAGGGTCTGTTAAAACTGAGAATTCAATTTTTTCTTTGACAATTGATCCACAAGTTTCGAGCGTTGCGGATTTACGGAATATTCAGATAAATGTAAATGGACAAGTGATGAAATTGTCTGATGTGGCGACTGTTCAAGAGAGTTCAAAGCCTGATCAAAATCAATCATATATTTCTGAGGCAGGCCAAGCTGCAAAACCTTCTGTTAGTTTTTATGTCTATCGTTTGAAAACAATTAATTTTGATGCAGCTGAACATGAGGCAAAGGTTTTAGTTGAGAAACAAATTGAAGGGCAAAAAGGTAGGTATAAGTATGTGACTGTTTCTAATGCGGCAGAAGAAATTAGTGATTCGTTTACTGAGTTGCAGCGGGATATTTCAATTACTGTCGGACTGGTGTTTATTGTTTTGTTGCTCTTTTTGGGAATTAGACAGGCGATTGTGGCGATGCTTTCGATACCGCTGACGTTTTTGATTACTTTTATTGTGATGGATATTACAGGAATTGCGTTGTCATTTATTGCGACTTTCTCTTTGCTTTTGTCACTTGGGCTTCTGGTTGATGACACAATTGTGGTGATCTCGGCAATGACACAATATTTTCGGGCAGGGAAATTTACACCGTTTGAGACAGGGCTTTTGGTCTTTAAAGATTTTTGGATTGCGATTTTGACTACAACTATTACGACTGTTTGGGCCTTTATTCCGCTGCTTTTGGCCTCAGGTATTATTGGAGAATTTATTAAGCCGATTCCAATTGTAGTTTCTTCGACGCTGATTGCATCCATTTTTGTCGCACTCTTTATTACAATGCCGTTTATGATTTTCTTGCTTAAGCCACGAATGCCAATGCGAGTTATTTTGATGTTGCGAATTTTGTTGCTTGGGGTGATTGTCGGACTCGTTTATCTAGTTTTGCCGCAAAATCAGATTGTGCTGTTGCAGGTTTTGGCTGTACTTATTTTCTTGTTTGTGTTGTTTCAGATTAGGGGCACAGTTTGGAGTCTATTGCAAAGGGGATTGGGAAGGACACCTCTTGCCCGGGTTGATCACAGTAAGTTTGGTCAATATTTTGATCAAGGACTGATTAGTTTTAGACGGATTGAATCTGGGTATTCTAATGTGATGCATCGCATTTTGGTCTCAAAGATTGCCAGGAGAAATACAGTTATTATGGTAGTTATTTTCTCACTCTTTTCTTTTGCTCTTTTGCCACTCGGTTTTGTCAAATCAGAATTTTTTCCAGGTACTCCAATAAATTTGTTTTATGTAAACGCAGAGCTGCCGGCTGGGACTAATTCGAGTGTGGCAAAGGTTGAGGCACTGCAGATAATGGAAGAAATTAAAAAAGTTGAGGGGATTAAGTTTGTGACTTTGGAGCTCGGGAAAGCGATGTCTTCTGATGGGTTTGGTGGGGGTGGTGGGTCCAATGCGTTTATGTATTCTGTTGTTTTAGATGAGGAGGACTCGACGAGTAAAG
>CAYGFJ010000398.1:0-1686 GCA_964349115.1 uncultured Francisellaceae bacterium | reverse complement strand
CCCTTTGTTTGCGATAAACTGGCCTTAAAAGCCCAATATCAAGTCCCTCAAGATTGCTTTATCATTTCCTATTTAGGAACGATGGGAAAGGCCCAGGGCTTGCAAGTAATTCCACAAGTGGCTGCCGAACTCAAAGACCACAAAATCCACTTTTTATTGATTGGCGATGGAACCGAACGAACGCTGTTGGAACAACAATCCAAAACGCTAGGATTAAGTAATATTTCGTTCATGGCCCCGGTTCCCAGAGCCCAAGCTTTAGAATTATTGGCCCTTTCGGATGTCAGCCTGGTGCATTTGATGTCAAGCCCTTTTTTCGATACGACCATTCCTTCCAAGTTATTCGAAGCGATGGCGATGGCCAAACCGATTCTATTAGGCGTCAGTGGCGAAGCAGCTAAAGTCGTCGATGAAGCCTGTTGTGGAATTAGTTTTGTTCCCGGCTCAGTCAAAGACCTGAAAAATGCCATTCTAAAGCTGATGGCCCTCTCTAGCCCAGAGCTTCATGCGATTGGCCAGAACGGACGTTCAACCGTTGAAAAAACCTATAATCGTGTGGATCTGGCGCATGCTTATGCAGAATATCTTCAAAAGGCACTTTTATGAAAATTATAATCACCGGCGCCACCGGATTTGTGGGTAAACATTTAGTCAAAAAACTGCAGGCCGATCATCATGAAATCATCGCTCTGGTCAGAAAGCCCTCGCCCTTTCTTCAAGAATTGGGCCTTAAGCAAATTGTATTTTCAGAGTTGGCATCCCAACCTGATTTAAAAGGGATTGACGTCTTGATTCATTTGGCTGGAAGAGCCCATATTTTAAAAGAGCAAAGCGGTGATCCTTTGCTTGAATTTAACAAAGCCAATGTGGATTTGACCCAAAATATGCTCGAGTTGGCGGTTCAACTTCAGGTCAAACAATTTATTTTGATGAGCTCTTCGCATGTATATGGCAGTCGTGCGGCTTCACAGGGTCACGCTGATAATCCCTATAGCCTTTCAAAATTAGCCGCGGAAAAACACGTTAAAATCATGGCAAAACAGCATGCTTTTGACTACACGATTTTACAACCCCCCCTCATTTATGGCCCGGGTGTTCTTGCTAATATGGCCCGCTTGGTGGCGCTCATCCAAACCTATCCAGTCTTGCCTTTTGGGCATATTAAAAATTTACGAAGCATGGTGTATGTAGGCAATTTGATTTCTGCTCTTGAAGCGTGTCTTTTAAACCCAAAAGCATCCAACCAAACATTTATCGTGACCGACCAACACGATTTGAGCACAACCCATTTAATCAAAAAAATAGCCTACGCAATGAATAAGCGCTTGTGGCTTTTTCCCATCCCAAGCTTTCTTGTAAAACTAGCCTCCACAAGAGTAAAAATACTTGAACAACTATGGGGAAGCTTGTGTGTTGACTCCACTTTGCTCACCCAGCAGTTGGGCTGGAAACCTCTTTACACACCCGACCAAGGCATTGCTGAAATGGTCAACGCCTTTAAGAGGAAGTGATGATAGGCAAACGAAGTTTTGATATTTTTTTAGCAAGTGCTCTAAGCCTTCTTTTTTTGCTGCCCATGATCATAATTGCCGCATGGGTCAGGCTCAGCTCAAAGGGACCCGCCCTCTACTGGTCAGATCGAGTCGGAAAAAATAATCGCATTTTCAAAATGCCTAAATTTAGAAG
>CAYGFJ010000397.1:0-1694 GCA_964349115.1 uncultured Francisellaceae bacterium | reverse complement strand
CAAAAAGCCCAGACTTTGCGATGGTCTGTTTTGGCCAAACCGCGGGCTTGTAAATATTTCATAAACCGCGCTTGATAAATCGCAGACAAGGGGCCCAAGCCCATAGAAACCGTTGGGAACTGCCAATAATTTGGCATCAACCAAGGATGGGGGTAAGATGACACTCCTCCCAAATCCACCTCACGTCGAAAGTGGTAGAGCTGGTCTTCCGAAATCCGACCTTCCAAAAATGAGCGCGCATAAATGCCTGGCGAAGAGTGCCCTTGAATCAAGACGAGATCCCCGCCGTGATCCTCCGTTTTGGCATGGAAAAAGTGATTAAATCCCACTTCATACAATTGGCAACTGGATGCATACGACCCAATATGCCCGCCCAAACTGCCTTCTCGCTTATTAGCCCCAGCAACCGTGACCGCCGCATTCCAGCGAATCAGTGCTTCCAATTTTTTTTCAAGCGCATGATCTCCAGGATAGGGTGCTTGCGCTGATGCTGCAATGGTATTGTCATAAGGACTGACCTTGTCCTGCAACTGCGCCAAAAGAAAAAGCGCCCGCTCGGCGCCTTCTTCTTCGACTACAGACTGCAATGACTCCAACCATTCTTGGGTTTCAATGGGGTCGATATCCTGGCGCATGACATTTTCCTTCTCTTGTTCAATCCTGGACGCGAGTATATCAGCCCAAAGAAGGCGCGACAATTTTGGCATCATTACGAAGCATAAACCTTGCCTTTATTTATCGGACAATTATAATGAGGCTATAAATGTCCGATATGAAATGATCATGCTTGTTGGTAGAAAGACCGAAATTAAACGATTGGAGAAAGTATATCAATCTAAGGAAGCTGAATTTGTGGTGCTGTATGGACGGCGACGTATTGGAAAAACATTTTTAATTCGGCAGTTTTTTGAGAAGAAACCCGGCATTTTTTTTCAGGTAACGGGGTCACAAGAAGGATCCTTGCAGCAGCAACTCAGTCATTTTTCAGTATCGCTTTCTGAAACCTTTACCCATGGAGTAATGATAGCGGCTCCCCGATCGTGGGATGCGGCCTTTAAAGCCTTGACGCAATTTATTGAGGCGGACAAAAGTGAGAATAAAATCACTTTGTTTCTGGATGAGTTGCCTTGGCTTGCAACGCCGCGAGGAGGATTGTTGGCAACTCTGGATTATTACTGGAATCATTATTGGGCCAGGAATCCCAAAATCATTCTGATCGTCTGTGGCTCCAGTGCATCCTGGCTCATCAAAAACATCATTTATAATCGAGGGGGGCTGCACAATCGCTGCACGGCTGAAATTAAGTTGAACCCTTTTAATTTAAGCGAAGCGCAGGATTTTTTGATCAGTCGTGGCATCACATTGAAAGCTTCGCATATTTTGGATATTTACATGGCTTTGGGTGGGGTTCCCTACTACTTAAGCTATGTTGATACAGGGCTTACCGCAGCTGAAAACATTCAAAAAATTCTCTGTGACCCGCTTGCACCCTTGAAGGATGAGTTTGCCAAACTTTTTGCGTCTCTCTTCACCAATGCAAGTACCTACATCGAGTTGATTAAGCTGATTGCCAGCAAGCGAGAGGGCTTGAGTCGCGTTGATTTGGAACGCTTGACTCAATTATCCCCCGGTGGCGGACGTTTGTCGGAGCAATTAAAACAATTGGAGCAAACCAATTTCATTTTGTCCTATAT
>CAYGFJ010000396.1:1388-1695 GCA_964349115.1 uncultured Francisellaceae bacterium | reverse complement strand
CTATAAGACGATGGTCAAGTTTCCAAAAAATACCAGAAAGCAGGCAGCTACCTTAAAGTAAAAAGAGATGGGAACAAAGAAAAATATTCTTCCAACGCGCATTTATCGGTCTTCCCGGCTTCCACAGTAGATGGGTATGAAATATCCGGGCTAGCATTAGACTTCTTTCAAAGTCTATTTCCAAAATTGCCTCAACGACAATGTTAGCACAACAAGCATCCAACTGATTTCGTCGAGGCGCTGATTTTTAGTAGCCTCCTGCATCAAGGTGTGAAGCCGTTGCGAGGAGAGTTGACCACTGGTAAGT
>CAYGFJ010000396.1:446-1378 GCA_964349115.1 uncultured Francisellaceae bacterium | reverse complement strand
CTGGTAAGTTGTTCCAATTCCGAGGGGAGGTGGCGACAAATGTCAGCAAAAGCTTGTTGATGGAGCCAGTCGTGCAAGGGGGGATTAAAGCCGCGCTTCGGACCGAGGAGCGCTTTTGGTCCAATGATTTGATCGACCAAAAATTGTTTGGGTGGTGAGGTGAAACGTTGTTGTGATTTCATTCCGTGCACTGCTTGAACAAAGGCGTGATCGACCATGGGGCTGCGCAATTCAAGGCTGTGAGCCATGCCACAGAGATCCGATTTTCTCAAAATATATTCGGGCAGATAATTGAGTCGGTCGCATTCCAGCATCCAGGCGCGTGGAGAGAGCTTGCCACTTGGTTTTTTCCAATAGCTTGTCTGTACCGCAAAGTCGGGTTGTAAAAAAGCGCGTGAGAGTGGATCGAGTGCTGAGAAGCGCAAGGCATAGGCTTCTTCCCAACCGAGTTGGTATCCTAATAAAGCGCGCCGCAAACGCCCAGCGCGAGAGGTTTTGAGGCAGAGGCTTGAGGAAGACCAACGATGGGGTGCGATTCCATGACGTGGCAAAAGACGTGCTGCACGTTGATGTACGGCATAACGTTTGTATCCCGCAAAAAGTTCGTCGCCACCATCCCCAGTGAGAGCAACGACAATTTCTTTGGCGGCAGCTTGGCAGAGATACCATGTGGGAATGGCGGAAGGATCGGCAAAGGGTTCATCTAAATCAGCAATGATCCGTGGGGCATCTTCCGAGTTCATTGTCATTGGCAGTGCTCGGTGTTCGAATCCAAAGCGTCGCGCAATTTCTGCCGCAGAAGCTGATTCATCAAAGGTGCTGTTGCCTGGAAATGTGGCGGTAAAAGTGGTGAGATTTGAAAAGTTTTTTTCTTTAGCTTGAATGCTTGCTATGTCGATATCAATTTGTGGATCATTGATATCTGAATACAT
>CAYGFJ010000396.1:0-436 GCA_964349115.1 uncultured Francisellaceae bacterium | reverse complement strand
GAAACGAGGCGAAGACGAATTGATTCTTCCAAGAGCGTTGCTGGATTAACTTCAGGCGAAGCGTGAAGACTCCAATATTCTTGAGGCGTCTGTACGACTGGGGTGCCGCTTTCTAAATTGACTACGAGACTGTGCGCTGCGGGAAGTTTTTGAAAACCTTCAATAATCGAGAGAGGCGCTGGAATATAGCGATGTGTTAAAAAAGCATCGATAGCTCTGGGATCAAAGCGGGGCTTGCTTCCAGGAGAGATCAATGTTGATAAGGCTTTAGCCGTGCTTGCAAAGGCAAAGGTTCCATTTGAGGTTGTGTAGAAGAGCGGTTTTTCTCCCAAGCGATCGCGCGCGAGGAGAAGTCGGCGTTTTTTTAAATCGAAGATCGCAATGGCAAACATCCCTCGGAGCCGCTCTAGAACAGCATCGCCCCATTCTTCATAAC
>CAYGFJ010000395.1:0-1705 GCA_964349115.1 uncultured Francisellaceae bacterium | reverse complement strand
GTCTAAGTTTAGTTTGGTTCATTTTAATTTTGGTCGCATCGATTTCATGAGAGAAAAAAGGACCTTTTTGGCTTCTTCTATTTTGCAGTTGCAATCAGAAAATTTTTCTATCGTTAAATACTCTAAGCGTTTTGCTAGGCTCAACTGATAGTCCATTTCTTTTAAAGAAGCATAAGCGATTTCTAAAAAGCGAAAATATTCGATCTGACTTTCGCGCGCACATCCTTCCACAATATTGGAAGGTACAGAAACAGCTGCTCTACGAATTTGTGATCTCAATCCATAAACTTCGTCTTGAGGAAAACTACGAGTTATTTGATAAATCAAAACAGCAACTTCATCAGCTAGTTCAAAAGCACGTAGTTTGGTATGATCACGCATTGGATTTCTGGAGCTGTAGCCTGTAGTCTGCAGCCTGTAGGCTGTTATTGTCCCTGCCCACGCGTGAACCCAGGCTTTCCATCAAAGTTGTAGAGAAGTTCTACTTTGAGAAATTCAAGACCAGTGGCCTCAATGCGGCTAAGGAGGGCGATGATCGCCGTATGGGCGACTGTTCCTGCAGCACCATCAGGCAACTGAAAGCGGGCACGGAAGGAGTCAGAGCAGAAGATCCCAGGCATTCCTTTGGGCCAAACAGCCATGCCGCGATTGTCAATCATGACCAGATTCATTCCGTCGTCTTGGCATTTGACCAAGATCGCACCAAGATCGTCAGCTGTGCCTTTGCTGTATTCCACAAAGACATCAGCACCGACGAGTTCACGTTTTTCAGTGGGACGAATGTAAGGAACGACTTTGCTGAGTGCCTCTGCGGCTCCTTTTTTATAGCTGGCTGGTTTGAGTTGTTGTGGAATTTTACCAAGACGATCAACGACCGCTTGAGCGAATTCTTTGGTGCCAACTTTTTGTTTGCTGATCCCTTCTTTGAAAATATCGTAGGTATGAATTCCTTCTTCAATCGCACAGAGCCAGGCGTTATGGGCGCGCTCGGCCACTTCTGTTTGACCAATGTGGAAGAGCATCAGAATGCTGCCTAAGAAAAGTCCTGAAGGGTTGGCGAGATTTTGACCAGCGCGACGTGGGGCTGAGCCATGGATTGCTTCAAACATCGCGGCATTGACTCCGATATTGGAAGAGCCGGCAAGGCCGACGGAACCAGCAATCTGGGCTGCTACATCGGAGAGAATATCACCATAGAGATTCGGGAGCACCACTACATCGAAGGCTTCTGGCGTATCAGCGAGCTTGGCAGCGCCAATGTCAACGATCCAATGTTCGTTTTCGATGTCAGGATATTGAGCAGCGATCTCGTCAAAGACCTTGTGGAAGAGACCATCGGTCATCTTCATGATGTTATCTTTGGTGAAACAGGTGACCTTCTTGCGATTGTTGGCACGTGCATATTCAAAAGCGTAGCGCACAATTTTTTCACTTCCAGGACGCGAGATGAGCTTCGTGCAGCTGATGACATCTTGATTCGTTCAGGTTCTTTGAACAACGAAATCCAAGGTCTTCTTACTGCTCTTGATGGAAACACCACAACCATCTATGGCATTGATCGTTCTACTTACCTTGCGTATCAGGGTAACGTTTCCGCATTAGGAAGCGCTGCCTTGAGCTTGGATGCCATGCAAAATCCTTACAACCAAGGTTTGCGTCGCGGTTCAATCGGTAAATACAACGCGATCTTCAGCGATTTCACATC
>CAYGFJ010000394.1:0-1708 GCA_964349115.1 uncultured Francisellaceae bacterium | reverse complement strand
TGGTGTGAGAGGAGAAAATAAAGATCGAGGAAATTTTAGAAGCGGGCAGGTGCATATTGGAAAATCGAAAAAGATTGAAGAGGCCAGTTATGTTCCTCCAGCACCTCATGATATTGCTGACGCTTTTTCGAATCTTGAGCGGTACTGCCACGAAACGGAAAAAGATGACCTCGTGCAGTTGGCTATTATCCATGCCCAGTTTGAGATCATTCATCCGTTTTGGGATGGGAATGGTCGTGTTGGACGTATCATTCTGCCGCTTTTCCTTTATTTCAAGAAAGTCCTTACAAGTCCGATGTTTTATTTGAGCGCCTATTTTGAAAAAAACAGGGATGAGTATTATCAGTATTTGAAAGGCGTTTCTGAGAAAAATGATTGGGAATCATGGATTGAATATTTTCTACAGGGCGTTGTGACGCAGGCAAAAGAGAATGTTGCCAAGGCTAAGGCAATTCATAGTCTTTATGACCAGAAAAAGAAGAAGATTGTCTCGTTGACCCATTCTCAGTTTGCTATTCAGGCTTTGGACTTTTTGTTCTCATTTCCGATCTTTACTTCCTCTCAGTTTTACGAGCGTTCCAATATCCCAGTCGCGACCGCAAAGAGAATCTTAGAGGTGCTTGAGAAAGGTGAAGTGATCAAGATGGTGAAAGAGGGTAAAGGCCGAAAGGGGCGTGTTTATATCTTCCCAAAGCTGATAAAGATAACTGGATAATTTGGTGTGGTGCATGGATTATCCATAAAAACTTTACCAGCTCATAAAATGGAGAATATGAGCCACAAAGGAATTTGTAGATAATATGTGAGCGACAAAAATTTGTAACAATAACTTTTAAACTATAACGAAATTATGCCTACTAACACCCGTGAAATCGGCTTTGAAGCCTACATTGAAACCTTTCTCATCGACCAGAATGGCTATGAAAAGCGCAAGCCTGAGAATTATGATAAAGCTTTGTGCGTTGATCGTGAGGTCGTGTTGCGGTTTATAAAGGCGACACAGCCGAAGGAATGGGAGCTTTTGGCAGAGCATCATGGTAGTTTTGCAGAAGATAAGTTTTTTAAGCGGCTGAATGAGGAAATTAAAGCCCGTGGACTGCTTGATGTGTTGCGTACTGGCCTTAAAGACAATGGTTCGTCTTTTTCTTTGGCATATTTCAAGCCTGTAACAACCATCAATGAAGAAACCCGCAAACTTTACGAAGGAAATATTTTCAGCGTAATGCGTCAGGTGAAGTACAGCGCCCGTAATGAGAATTCAATCGACATGGTGATTTACCTTAACGGATTGCCGTTATTTACCATTGAACTCAAAAATCAGCTCACGGGGCAGTCGGTTCAGAACGCTTTGAGGCAATACAAGACTGATCGCGATCCAAACGAGCCGTTGTTGCAATTTAAGCGGGCTTTGACGCATTTTGCCGTGGATACCGACGAAGTGTACATGACGACCAAGCTTGAGGGGCTTAGAACCTTTTTCTTGCCCTTCAATAAAGGCAACGAAATGTCGTCAGGTAATCCGCCAGCCAAGAACAAATACAAGACCGAGTATGTATGGGAGGATATCTGGACAAAAGACACGGTTTTGGAGATCATTAGCCGCTTTTTATGTCTGCAGAAGGAAGAGAAGGTGGATGCAAACGGCAAAAAGAGTATTGAAGAAAAGTTGATTTTTCCACGTTATCACCAGCTTGATGCGGTTCGTAGG
>CAYGFJ010000393.1:0-1710 GCA_964349115.1 uncultured Francisellaceae bacterium | reverse complement strand
GCACATGGGCATAAAATTATTTCATATGGCACCTCGAGTTATGGCTATGATGTCCGTTGTGCCAATGAATTCAAAATTTTTACCAATATTAATTCTACCATCGTCGACCCCAAGGCTTTTGACGAAAAGAATTTTATCGATTTTGTGGGAGATGTCTGTATTATTCCGCCGAATTCATTTGCTTTGGCACGGACGGTGGAGTACTTTCGGATTCCCCGAAATGTGTTGACCATTTGCTTGGGAAAATCCACTTATGCCCGCTGTGGCATTATCGTGAATGTGACACCACTGGAGCCGGAGTGGGAAGGGCATGTGACTTTGGAATTTTCCAATACAACGACCTTGCCTGCGAAGATTTACGCTTTTGAAGGCGTGGCTCAGATGTTGTTTTTGGAATCGGACGAGCAATGTCTCACTTCCTATAAAGACCGCGGGGGCAAATACCAAGGCCAACGGGGTGTCACCTTGCCCAGGACTTAGCGTGAATAAAATTTTGGTCTATTGTGCCATTGGCCTCGCGCGTCTTTTGGTTCTGTTGCCTTATCGCATCCAGCTCAAATTAGGCGCTCTTTTGGGGCTGTTGACCATGTGTTGTCTGCCGAGTCGGGTTCATATTGTGGATGTGAATCTGGCCCTCTGCTTCCCAGAAAAATCAGACGAGGAGCGTCACAGGCTTCGTGTGGCCTCATTCAAAAGCTTGGGCAAGGGGTTCATGGAAGCCATTATGGCCTGGTTTATGTCGGATAAACGCTTTGCCAAAATTCCTTTTACCTGGAAGGGGTTTGAAAACTTAGAGGCAGCCTGTGCGAAAGGGCAGGGGGTTTTGGCCGTTGGGGGCCATTTTGACTGTCTTGAACTGATGGCGCGCAAAGTGGGACAGCGCATTACAGCAAGCTTGGTCTATAAAAAAAGCCGTAATTCAGCCTTCGATGAATTGGTTTATTCTCATCGAAAAACGTATATCACCAAATTAATCTCTCATGAAAACATGCGTGCCATGGTGCGTTCTCTCCAGAAAAAAGAAGTGTTGTGGTATGCCCCTGACCAAGACTTCGGTCGCCCGCGCAGTGTCTTTGTCCCCTTTTTTCACGAAGAGGCAGCCACCATTATCGGCTCTTCTGTCCTGACCAAATTGGGCAAAGCGGTCATGCTGCCAGTCTTTTTTCACCGTAAACAAAATGGCGAAGGCTATGAATTGGTGACCCCCCCCCATTTGGAACACTTCCCGAGCGGCAACGACGAAGCCGATGCCATCCGCTTCAACACCTTGCTCGCCGATTATATTCGCACTGTCCCTGAGCAATACGTCTGGGCCCATCGCCGGTTTAAGACGAGGCCAGAGGCTGAGGCGTCTTTCTATTAAAAGAGGGGGGTTGTTTCTAATATCAAAAATGATATGATAATCCTATAGTAATTTTAATAGGAAAATCTCATGGGTGCATTGGCCATTGACTTGCCGGATGCCTTAATGCGAGAAAGTACAGAGGCAGCTCGGCAACTTCGCATGTCTCGCGCTGCATTTATTCGCATGGCAATCCAAGATGAAATCAAAAAAGTACATCGTGAATTGAAAGAGGCGGCCTTACTTCAGTCCTTGCAAACATTAGCTCGGTCAGCAGAATATATGAAAGAGTCTGAAGAATTGGAAGGCTTGGCTTCTGCTTTGCCTCATGATGAGGAGGGCTGGTGGACTCAATCTTAATGCAAGGG
>CAYGFJ010000392.1:0-1715 GCA_964349115.1 uncultured Francisellaceae bacterium | reverse complement strand
GAGGTATATTATTCACGTTTCCAACTAAATGTTAACTACTAGCGAGGTCCATCATGCCAACAGCACGTTCTCTTCAAGTCGATTTAAATACAACACCCTTTTATCACTGCTACGCACGTTGCGTACGTCGTGCTAAACTTTTTTGGAAAAACGAAAAAGGCGATGACTGCTTAAGTCGTCGCGATCTCATTGTTGCACGTTTAAAGCAATTAGCGGGAATTTTTAGTATTCAAATTTGTGCCTATGCCATTATGCAAAATCACTATCATTTGGTTTTGCATGTTGACCAACAGGAAGCGTTAGCTTGGGATGACGCAGAGGTGCTGGAAAGGTTAAAAAGAATTTCACCTAAACAAGGCGCTAATCCCACACCCAAAACTCTTTCCATTTGGCGAGAGCGATTCTGCAACATCAGCTGGTTCATGCGTTTTCTCAATGAATATATTGCCCGTATAGCCAACAAAGAAGACGATGTCAGCGGGCATTTTTGGGAAGAGCGATTTAAAAGTCAAGCACTAATAGATGATGGCGCTTTATTAGCCTGCATGGCTTATGTCGATTTAAATCCCATTCGAGCAACTCAAGCAGAAACCTTGGAAACTTCCGAGCACACTTCCATTCAAGAGCGATTGAAAGCATATGCGGATAAAACATCTGAGCCCTCTCACCTCATGCCGTGTCAATCCACCTCATCAGAAATCACACACAAAAACATTCTTCCCTTCTCCAAAGAAGAATACATTTCTCTCGTAACATGGACGGGGCAACAAATTCGTGATGATAAAAAAGGTTATCTTGCTACAGGCACCAGTAATATCCCTTCTATTGTCAAAGAAAACGGATTAAACCCCGTTTACTGGCTCTCAACCATTAAACATTACAATACACCTTATCAACATATTGCTGGGCCCTTATCTGCTCTACGCGATTGGGCGACTAAAATTGGGCAAAAATGGCTCAAGGGTCAAACAATAGCTCGACTACGTTATCTTAAGACATAACACGACTTCTCTTATCCCGAATACTCCTCTTTTCAATTTTTGAAAGCATTCCGCTCGACTAAAAAATGGATTTTTCTCCGGTTTAAGTATTTTGATCATAAAATATGAGTAACTTTAGAAGCAAAACATCTAAAATTCATCTTTTTTATATCATCGCTTTTAACGGTTTTTAATATGAGACGCCCACAAAATACTTTATGGGGAATATTTTATGGGTGTCTTAATTTTTTCTTGTGGGAGAATCGGAGCGCAAAACCGGAGTGTACACGCGAGTACATGAGGATTTGAGCACCGAATCGACAACCAAGCTCTCCTCACAATTGAGTTTCGAAAGAAATCTAATGTCGCGGCCCGGTATTCTGGACTGCCTAATGGCAAATTTAAATAATTTTGGAGAATCTTGCTAATGATACAATTAAAAAATGCCGTATTGGCTGTTTTAGCTTTAGGTATTGCTGGCGTAGCTAATGCTGCTATGTATGTGCCACCACCTGCTACTCAACAACCTACGGAATATCCTCATGGTTTTTATCTCGGTGCTGGATTGGGTGGAATAGCGTTCACAACGGACCAGGCTGTTCAAGGTAGTGATGTCGCAGGTAGTGTTGATGCGAGTGATACTTATGGCGCATCACAAGCTAACGGCAATATTGGCCTAAATGGTGTTTTATTTGGTGGTTATAACTGGACATTTTCCAATAAATTATTCTTAGG
>CAYGFJ010000391.1:0-1732 GCA_964349115.1 uncultured Francisellaceae bacterium | reverse complement strand
CATTCAAAAATACATCCTCCAACTAAGATATTATAAGAATCTATTGCAGATAAATGAGTCATAATTTCAGTTGCCAGCGCATGAACACCTACAGCTTGAGCTTTTTCGTCTTTGGCATTGATATTTGCGTTCCAAGCAACAGCTCCCGTTTCTCCTATATAAAATGGTTTGTCAGTTAATTGATTCCAGTTGCTAAATCCAGGACCAAAATTGAGGCCATGATAAACATTAATGCCAACAAGATCGACACAGTCAGGTAGCTCTGGATAAACAGAAGGTGGTACCTTTTTCACCGCTGGACAGCTGACGTTGCTGCTAATCGGATGAGTTGTATCGTGCTGTTTAATTAAAGTTGTAACAGTTTTGATTAAGTCCAAACATTGCTGACTAGAAAGATTAGCTGTGTTCTGGTCTGTAGAAGAAGAGCTATCACCATATGTGTACGTATAAAAATGATTAAAATTCCACTCGTTGCCAATTTCCCATAAGAGTGTTGAAGTATCATTTTTAAGTAACTCTACGGTCTGCGCAATGGTGTCTAAATTCTGATAGCAGTCCAAACTTGGACAAATGGGGATAATCGTTCGAAGTTGATACTTTGCTAACAGAGTGAGAATGCCAGGAGCTACCATTGGTATATACGTTCTTATTGTATTGATGCCAGCGGCATGCATCATTTGAAAATCGTGTTCAATTGTTACAAGATCATCAGGAGTTGGATTCAATGTGATGAGCCCATCAGGATACATTTTTCCTTTACTGACCGGGCTATAACAAATGCCTTTCATGATAAAAGGAACTCCATTAACCAGCAATTGCCTGCCATTGATCTGAATATTTCCAGTCAGCGTGGACGCAGAACTGATGCTTTTAGCAGTAAGGAAAAATCCAATAATCAGAATTATTGCATGAAAGCGCATGCAACTTTTCTTTGTAATTTCAATGCTAGTAAGAGCAGAAAAATTTTGCATATAACAACATTATTACAATAGTGCACATATCAAATTGTATCTTTCTTTTTCCTGATGCTTATAAGCATCAGAAAAAAATGCTCAAAACAAAATGCTCGCTTCTTTTTTAAGAGGGAGCATCTGCCAGTTTCTTTTGTGCTCTTTGCGTTCTTTTTAAGAACGCGATTTCAAATGAGGGAAAAGGATTACATCGCGAATCGAATGAGCGCCTGTGAGCATCATTACGAGACGATCAATCCCAATCCCAATGCCACCTGCAGGAGGCATACCATATTCGAGAGACTCAAGAAAATCATGATCGAGGCATTGCTTCTCCGTCCCAGCTTGTTCTTCGAGACGCTCACGTTGAAGATCAGGATCATTCAATTCGGAATAGCCAGGTGAAATTTCTTGTCCATTAATGATGAGCTCATAGACCTCAACGCTAGAAGAATCCTGCGTGCTGAGCTTTGCAAGCGGAACAAGTTCTTTGGGCACATGCGTTACAAAGCAAGGATCAATGAGTTTTTCTTCGACCAGTTTTTCAAAAACATGTTGCGTGATTTCAAACTCTTCTTGGCAATGTGTGATATCGAGGTGAAGAGAGTCACAGCGCGTGCGCTTTTCTTCAAGCGTGAGTTCAAACCACCCTGGAACGGCCGTAGTAACAAGGTCGCGATAAGCGGCGCGTCTCCACGGGCGTGCGAGATTAATCGTGCGCGTGATTTTGCCTTCTTCATCGCGATGTTCAATCAGAGGCCCTACGCCGAGATGTGTTGCAA
>CAYGFJ010000390.1:0-1733 GCA_964349115.1 uncultured Francisellaceae bacterium | reverse complement strand
CTATTTCCTTAAGTGAAGCGTTTTTAGATGAGCTCAATGGCTTTCAGTGTGAAGTGGTGTTTTGATCGGTTGAATATGCGAAAAGTCGGAGTGTTGTGTTTCTTGCCACAGATCATAATGAATTTGTTGGTTTAGCCAGCTGTCTGGGGTGGTATTAAAGGCTTTGGCCAATCGCATTGCGAGATTAGGCGTTATTCGGGCATGCCCATTCAGAACCTGTGACAACATTTTGCGCGACACACCCAATAATTCCGCAGCCTGTGTGACCGACAAATTAAGCGGTTCAAGACACAGCATCCGAATCGAATCGCCAGGATGTGGCGGATTGTACATTTTCCTGTGTCCACTAGTGATAGTCTTCATAATCTACGTCCATGACCTCATTGTTTTTAAACTTAAAAGTAATCCGCCAGTTTTTGTTAACAGAAATAGCATAGCTGTCGTGGCGATCTCCCTTCAGGCGATGAAATTGAAGTCCAGGTAAATTCATATCTTCAGGAGCCTCGATGGACTCAAGTCTTGCAAGCACTGCTCGCAATTTGTTGATATGTATTGTGTGAACACCGGCTGCATGGCCTGTATTAAAAAACTTTTCTAAGCCTTTGTGTTTGAAATTGAAGATCATTATAGTCCGTTACCAGATTGGTTACAAGAGGGGGTGCTTAATTCTAAATGAAATAATGATTGTTCGCAATAGGAGCAGATTTGTTTTGAGCCCAATACGCAAAAACACTGGTGATGAGCATGAGGGTGGCCAGCTCGCCTAAATGTGTCACATTGAGGCGAGACTCAAGATAAGAGAACACGGCAGCCATGAAGAACATGAAGGTGGCAGCGAGGGCGGAGACCATGGCGGCTTCGCTATTGAAGCGTTTCATCAGGACGGCGCTGACACAGGGGGAGGTGATGCCGGGGACAATGGCAAACAGACCCATGACAATGACGATGGGCAAGACCCCATGAATGCCTGCCACAGCAAAAATGCAGAGCAATCCAGCAGCGGCAACACCAATGGCCAGCGCAATGCGAATGAGTTTTTCCAATGAGATGAAGTCAATCAAACGACGGACAACCATGAGGGTTGTCACATAAACACCTACGCTCACTAAGGCCAAAAAGGCATAGTGCTGTTCATTGATGTGAAATTGGGCCACATACCAAAAAGGCATGGCAGCGTAATAGCCCAGCAAAAATCCTTGCGCAAGGGCATAGCTGCTGGCAATAGCCCAAAAATGGCGATTCATTATCAGGCTTTTATAGTTGAGAAAAACATGGAAGAGAGAGCTGTCCCGATGATTGTTTTTGAAGGTCTCAGGCAGAATAAAATAGGTCAGGATGAGACTGGGGAGCAGCAAAATAAAAAAAGCCGCAAACACCGCGCGCCAGCCTAATCCTGTTAAAATAAACCCGCCAGCAATCGGTGCCAGAGCCGGCATCAATCCTGTAAAGAAGCTGACGATGGTCATGATTTTGGCCATGACTATGCGTTCAAAAACATCTGCCAAAATCGCTCTTCCGATGGAAGAAATAGGCCCAATGCCCATGCCTTCCAAAGCGCGTCCAATGAAATAGCCATGCAAGGTGCTGCAGAATGTCGACGTCAGTGCTCCCGCGCCTGCCATTGTCAGTGCAATCAAGGTGATGGGCCGGCGGCCATATTTTTCAGATAAGGCTCCCCAGGCAATTTGGGAGGCAGCATAGCAGGTAAAATACACTGAAACCGACAGTTTGAT
>CAYGFJ010000389.1:0-1737 GCA_964349115.1 uncultured Francisellaceae bacterium | reverse complement strand
ATATTGGCGTTCAAAGGATTAACGCTGACACCTACACCAACAACTTCGGCACCCAGGCTTTCAATGGGCCCATGCAGATTCACAGTTCCAGTAGTATTGCGATTCGAGGGAATAAAATCATCTTTGGCGGACCCTCTCAGGAAGCAAAGCAGGCATTAACGCCTTCACAAATGCAACAGCCCATCTATGATTTTCATATCGTAAACACCAGTGGCATGTATTATCATTTAACAGATAGCATTGATTTTTCATCTATAACTGGAAATTTTAGTTTGGGTGATTTTTTTGAGGAAGATCGTTGGATGCCTCAAGAAAATACAGCTGAAGGATCTGGCCTGTCAAAAAGTCAGATTCGACGTGTAGGAACGGCTGGAATCGTTGCCTCAGTGGCGCCAGTCACGTACCAAATTGCTGTCAAACAAAATCTGATTAACACTTTAAAGCAAATGTATCCTCAAATAAAATCGAGAATTCCTGACCATGGAGGCCTGCTATTACAGGCGAATTATCAAGTTTCTGATGTCTCAGACCAGTCATATTTTTTGTTAAATAATATCTTTGTGCTTGGCAAAGGAATTGACTATAATCAACTCATTAAAACGGAGATGACAGCACCCTCTGCGATTGCCACTCCAATCAACCGTTTATACCACTGGGAGTACCTTTTCATATGGGTCACAAAAAACTAGGTTTCATTGTATTGCTTGGCATGCTCGCTATTACCCTTATCTATATTTGGTTTAGTTTCATTTATGCGCCAAAAAAACTAGATCAATATACTATAGCTTATGGTCAAGGGTTAAATATTTGTCCGCGCTATAACACCGGCTTTACGCAATGGGTTCTACACCAAGGCTTTCTCCGCTATCAAGGTGAAAAACAGCCCTCTGCTGCTCAGGCTTATTCACTGTCAATTGCATATTCACTGGGGATAGGAACACAAGTAGATCAACAATTGGCATTGACATGGTTAAAACAATCCGTACTACAGGACAACCCTGGGGCTTTGGTGAATTATGCCTTGGTATTGGGTCAAGCAGGGGATATTCGCTCTGGAGAAAACCTTTTGATACAAGCAGCTCAGGCCGGAAACTCCTCTGCACAGTTTTTTTTGGCCATGATGGGCCATGGACAAGTTGTTAATCAAAATCTTGCGCAGCTTGCTGCGAATGGAAGTGGTGCTGCCCAGTATATCCTTGGATTGAATCTAAACCGCTTTGATTTAATTGAAAAAGCAGCAATCAATCCCAGTACACCCACCAGTTTGAGAGTCAATGCAATGTCAAGTTTAGTGACTGATTATGAACTGGGTCAAGGAGTTGTGAGCAATGCAAAAATAGCACAATATTGGCAGACACAGATGAGCAATATTATTCAAAATCAATGTGATTCATTTGCTAATAAAGACAACTGATTAAGGAGTAAAAATATGCCAACCATTTGTCCAGACCAATTGATTTTCAAGAAAAATGTCTTTCAGTGGCGAGGGGTTTATTATGCGGCTTTGTCTTGCGTCACAGGTTTTTATCTCAATCATTCAGCTGAATTATTTCGCTTTTATACAGGGCAAGAACTTCGCAAACTCTGGGCAGACGCGATCGGTGAGGAGACTCCCATCGACGAAGGGTGGCCGAAGCCGCTGGGGGAGCTGATTGTTTTGGAAGGGGCATCGAGTTTGATTCCGCCGACGGATCCTTTGCGGCAGAAGTATTTTGTTGGGGATGATGCGTATTGGAA
>CAYGFJ010000388.1:0-1744 GCA_964349115.1 uncultured Francisellaceae bacterium | reverse complement strand
ATCCAGGTCATACTGTCTGACATGGCGCCCAATATGAGCGGCAGCAAAACCGCTGACCAGGCCCAGTCGATGCATTTGCTTGAAATCGCCTATGATTTTGCCAAAAAGGCGCTCGTCAAAGGTGGCCACTTTGTCACAAAAGTCTTTCAGGGTCGCGATTTGGACCTTTTCATTCAATCAGCCAAGCGCGACTTTACAAAAGTACATTTTTGCAAACCGGATGCGTCCCGCGACCGCTCGCCTGAACATTACTTGGTTTGCCTTGGTTTGAAATAGTTGTTAGACTTTTTTCGCTTTTACAAGAGGATCTCCCATGTATACTTTAAACGCCTTATCCCCTTTAGATGGCCGCTATCACAATAAAGTGGCTGCATTATGCGAGTACTTTTCCGAAGCTGCTTTAATGAAATTTCGAGTGAAAATCGAAATAGAATGGCTGATTTTTATGGCCCAGCATGGCCTCTTGCCTCATATCACAATCGGCGCTGCCGATAGGGCTGATCTTCATCGCCTCCACCTCACGTTCTCTCAAAACGACGCAATGCGTATCAAAGAAATTGAACGCACCACCAATCACGATGTCAAAGCCATCGAATACTTTTTAAAAGAAAAAATCGCGCGCAAAGATCTTGCCGCCTATCTCCATTTTGCCTGCACCTCTGAGGACATCAACAACCTCGCCTATGCCCTGATGATTCGCTCTGCTTTGAGCGACATCATGCTGCCACACATTGAAAATCTCCTTGCGACTTTAAATGAATGCGCCCACGAATATGCTGCCATTCCCATGTTGGCACGCACTCATGGACAAGCGGCCAGCCCCACCACAGTGGGCAAAGAATTTGCCAATATTGCCTTTCGTTTGAAACGTCAGTTGAAGCAACTACAAGCCCAGGAAATTTTAGGCAAATTTCACGGCGCTGTGGGCAATTTCAATGCCCATTGCATCAGTCTTCCAGGGCATCATTGGCTCGCCCTATCCGAAGAATTCGTGACCCACCTAGGCCTACAGTGGAACCCCATGGTCACCCAAATTGAGCCGCATGATTTTATCGCCGAACTCTCCCACAATTTCATTCGCATCAACACCATTTTGATAGACGCTTCACGCGATTTTTGGGCCACCATCAGCCTGGGGTATTTCAAACTGAAAGTCATTAAAGACGAAGTCGGTTCATCCACCATGCCCCACAAAGTCAACCCCATCGATTTTGAAAATGCAGAAGGCAATGCGGGCCTCGCGAATGCACTCTTCACCCATTTTGCTGAAAAGCTTCCCATCTCTCGTCTTCAGCGGGATTTAAGCGATTCCACTGTTTTACGCAATATAGGTACTGCTTTTGCCCACACCTTTTTGGCCTATCGTTCTTTTGGAAAAGGCCTCTCCAAAATCACCCCCGATATAGCGATTTTACACAAGGATTTAAAAGACCGGTATGAAGTCCTGACCGAAGCCGTCCAAACCGTTTTGCGCTATCACGGCGTGCCCGATGCCTATGAGCAATTGAAGGCCGCCTCTCGTGGGAAACCCTTTGACCAAGCCACTTATTTGCATTTTGTAGAAGGATTGCCCCTGCCTCAAGACGTGAAAACGCGTTTGTTGGCGCTTCGCCCTGAGACGTATTTGGGGCTGGCAGAGACGCTTGCAGCTCAAGCTCCAACCCATGGAAGCGCTTGAATGAAATTACGATATAAAGATTTTCTATTGATCACTACCCTAAAACTCCTAGGTAAACTCTCATTG
>CAYGFJ010000387.1:0-1750 GCA_964349115.1 uncultured Francisellaceae bacterium | reverse complement strand
CACCGCACACCTCAAGCAACCTACCCGAACCCCGTACGGGCCATACGTGATCAAATGATCTGGGTTCCTATTTGGTCTTGCTCCCGGTGGGGTTTGCCCTGCCACTTCTGTTACCAGAAGCGCGGTGCGCTCTTACCGCACCATTTCACCCTTACCCTTGCGCGGGCGGTATATTTTCTGTGGCACTTTCCGTAGGCTCACGCCTCCCAGTCGTTAACTGGCGCCTTGCCCTGTGGAGCCCGGACTTTCCTCTTCGTTTCCAAAGCGATTGTCTAGCCGACTTGCGAATGGAGTGTAACCGCTTTGCGCTTGCGCGTCCAGCTGCGCGGGACTATGTGTCAACCTCGAAATCTTTTATACTCCTCGCCTTTCATTGCCAGAAGGAATATCCCATGTCATTCGCTCAATGGACGGCGGCGTTTTTGCCTGAAGTGCAACGCCTTAAAGCTGAAAATTTGGCTTCGCTCTTTGATCAAAACCCTCTCCGCGAGGCGCATTGCACACTGAGCGCAGCGGGTTTGTCTCTCTATTATGGGCGTCAGTGGATGGATGATCAGCTGCTGTCAACGCTCGATGCGTTTTTAGAAAACCATGGGTTTCGAGCCAAAATGAATGCCTTGTTTGCAGGGGAAAAAATCAATCTCACCGAGAACCGCGCTGTTCTTCATCCCGCTTTGCGTGACCCCCACCCGATGGAAGTGATTGCAAAGGAACAGGCCAAACTCTTTCGATTTACAGAAGAAATGTACAAAGGAGCCATCACAGGGGCCACAGGGCAGCGCATCACGGATGTCGTCAATTTGGGCATTGGCGGTTCAGACCTGGGGCCGCGAATGGTCGTCCGGGCTTTGAAGCCTTTTCATCAGCATGAAGTGAAAATCCACTTTGTCGCGAATGTGGATGGGGCTGATGTGTACGATACACTGGAAACCCTCCGTCCTGAAACCACGCTGTTTATTGTGGCGTCGAAATCGTTTACCACGCAAGAAACTTTGCTCAATGCCAACACCGCTCGGGCTTGGCTTGCTGAGATTATTCCTGAACAAGATCTTTCATTACACTTTGTGGGTATCACCAGCGCCAATGACAAGGCCATCGCCTGGGGTATTTTGCCTGAACGCCTGTTTGCGATGTGGGACTTTATCGGCGGCCGCTATTCCCTCTGGTCGGCGATTGGCTTGCCCATTTGTCTCGCCATTGGCATTGAAAATTTTAAAGCCTTGCTGCAAGGCGCTCATCTAATGGATCAGCATTTTAAAACAGCGCCGTTTCATAAAAATATGCCCGTTTTGATGGCGGCCATTGCGATCTTCAACCAGAATTTTGGCGGCGCACAAAGCCATGCGATCATCCCCTACGATCAAAGTCTCGAATTGTTTCCCGCGTATTTGCAGCAATTGGACATGGAAAGCAATGGCAAGCGAGTCGATCTACAAGGCAAACCCGTCAATTACCAAACTGGTGTTGCGCTCTGGGGCGCGGTGGGCACCAATGGTCAGCATGCTTTTCATCAGTTGTTTCACCAAGGGACCCTGTCAATCCCCATCGATTTTATCTTGCCCCTCCATGCCCACCATCCGTATCGCAATCACCACACTACATTAATGGCCAACTGTTATGGACAAATGGAAGCCTTGCTGCGTGGAAAAACAACAATGGATCTCCCGGCTTACAAAGTCATCCCAGGCAACAAACCCTGCAATCTCATCACCATGGAGAAATTGACCCCTGTGACTTTAGGTGCCTTGAC
>CAYGFJ010000386.1:1144-1752 GCA_964349115.1 uncultured Francisellaceae bacterium | reverse complement strand
TTGAAAAAGCAGCCTGAAACTGTGGCGCCGGATACAGAATTGTTACTGGCCTTTGCATCTCGCGCACAACATCTTGCTGAATTGATTGTCCCCGCTTTGAATGCAGGCAAGTGGGTGATCTGCTCGCGGTTTACGGATTCTACGTATGCGTATCAAGGCGCAGGGCGCGGTCTCTCGATGGATAAAATCGCCATTTTAGAAAAGGTGGTACATGGTCATCTTCAGCCTGATGTGACATTTTTACTCGATCTGCCGGTCAAACTCGCAGCCACCCGTGCGCGTGAACGGGGTGAATTGGATCGTATTGAAGAAGAAAGCCTTGCCTTTTTTGACCGAGTTCACGCAGCCTATCTCACTCGCGCCAAAAATGACCCAAAGCGCTTTTGTGTCATCGATGCCAGTGCTGACAAAGAGTCAGTGCATCAGCAGATGGTGTTGCGATTGCAGTCTATATAGAGTACGCGGCTTACATTGCTTTTTTCATCACCCGAACACAGCCGTTTAAAAAGCTGGAATTGATAGGCAGGGGCAAATCAGGGCGATGTGCAGCAGCCATAAAATTGGGGTCGTCTTCAAAAATCTTTTCAACGGGATGAACTTCCATATAA
>CAYGFJ010000386.1:0-1134 GCA_964349115.1 uncultured Francisellaceae bacterium | reverse complement strand
ATATTGCACAGTGGACAAGAGTTCAAGCAGACCTGTCTTTTGGGGCTCAACTTGGGTTGCCTTCACAAAATTTAAAAATTTTCTGAGCAGGCCTTTGATTTCATAAAGATCGGCAATTTTGGTGCTGAGGCGGCGATTGTTGAGCGAAAACGCCGTTCCCGTAAAATACTCAGGAGAATAGTAAATGGGGTGGGCCGCATTCAAACAGGCTGGAGTCATGATGATGGGGGCATAATCTACTTTATAAACATCAAGAAACACCTGTTGCAAGGCACGAATCGGTGCTGTGCTGTCATCGCAGGCGGGAGAGAATCCAGGTTGTGCACCCATGCCTACGCCCACCAGCTGCTTCATGGCGTCCATGATGTAAGGATTGATCTTGGTCAGCTTTTCTAACTGAAAGGTCGAAAAAATCAAATTCCAAGCAAATTGATTGCGGGCCCAAAGCGCGGGTTGCCAGATGTTTGGCGGTGTCCACTCGCCCCAAGCTTTGCTGAAAAACAGCACTTCGGAAGTCCACTGACTTTCAGTCTCCTTTTGGTTTACTATTTCTCGAAATACAGCCCAATGATCACTTAAATTTGCTGGCTTTGGGGCTGCCAACGCAAAGCTTTTTTGAAGTTTTCCAAAGCCCCCATTTTCAGAAATTTTTGGTAGGGTAAAGAGAGAACGTGCCCCTGAAGACCAATTCCATAACGCCTGAGGCTCATCAGGGGCCTTCAACAAAGTCCCTGGTTTGACCGTTCCAAAAGCGGGAATGCAGACATTTTGATAGCTCAAATACACTTCGAGATGTCGCTTTAAAACTAAGGTGTATGGAAACGCCCCCCCTGATTCAAATACTCCATTTTTGAGAATTTCAGCCCCATAAGGATAGCGTGCTTTGCATAGAGTGTGCTGTGAAGTGGGGCCAAAGGTTTCAATCGATTGAAAGAGCAAAGGATCCAAAGCCTGAACTTCTGCTTTAATGTCCGCCCAAAGACACTCTTCATATTGAGTCGGTTTCAAGTTCACTACATTTTACCATACGCTTTTACACTATTGTGCCAGACTTTTTCTGGTTTGTCTTTTTAGTTTTCGGCTTTGGCTTCCTTACAAGCGCCAGGTCCCAGACTTCGGAGATCCATTTGACAG
>CAYGFJ010000385.1:0-1756 GCA_964349115.1 uncultured Francisellaceae bacterium | reverse complement strand
CCTCAAGCCGGGAGTCTTTTTCCATATATGCAGAAATATCAGGAATTATTACTTAGGGTTTGGTGAAATAGTTATAAACATTTGACGGTTAATAATATATGAATATTTTTTAAGGATTATCTGCAAGTTTTTAGTATCTTTTTATCATAAAAGCATGCAGTTATGATTAGATATAAATCTACCAGACAATTGAGCATCGATGAGTTCAAGACGCCCTTCCAGATCAAGCTGGACAAGGGTAACAGATGGGTGAAGCTCGGAGTTTCCTTGCCCTGGGATGCTCTTGCCAGTATTTATTATCGCTCTATGAGCAGTGATATGGGTGCACCAGCCATTGATGCCAGGATCGTGATCGGGGCGATGATAATAAAGCATAAACTGAAACTTGACGACAGGGAGACCATCGAAACGATCCGGGAGAACATGTATATGCAGTATTTTCTTGGTTTAGAGGAATATACGTACAATGATGTGTTTGATCGTTCCCTTTTTACCACTCTACGCTATAGGTTGGGAGTAGATAAGTTCGATGCCATGACAAGGCAGATCATATTAACCTTAGAGGGCAAACACGAAGCCGCACGGAAAGATATTGATGATAATCAACAGTCAAAACAGGAACAAGGCAAATCATCACCCTGTGAAAATAAGTCCGATGAGAAGCCAAAAGGGAACAAAGGTATATTGATTGTTGATGCCACAGTTGCCGACCAAATGATCGCTTACCCTACCGACCTGGGACTTATAGCCAAAAGCAGGGAAGAGAGTGAAAGGATGATTGATGAACTTTGTAAAGCATTGGTTATTAATGATAAGCCTCGAACCTACAGGCGGTTGGCGAGAAAGCAGTATCTGAAGGTAGCCAGGAAAAAGAATAAGACCAAGAATGAGCTTCGTAAGTCTATAGGTCAACAGCTGAGGTATTTAAGACGGAACTTGAAAAGCATTGATGGGTTATTAGACAAATCACCAGGAGTGAGTTTTCCACTGGGAACAAGGGACCAGCGGATCTTTTGGGTGATACAGCATATCTATGATCAGCAGAACAAAATGTACAAAAATCGCATTCACAGTGTTGAAAATCGAATCGTAAATATCTATCAGCCGTATGTAAGGCCCATTGTGAGAGGGAAAGACAAAGCACAGGTTGAATTTGGCGCAAAACTCGGCGTTAGCATACAAAACGGGTTCGCCCGGATCAATACATTAAATTGGGAGGCATACAATGAAAGCACTGATCTGAAAAAGCAGGTAGAAGATTACAAACGACTGAATGGTTATTATCCAAAAGTTGTTATCACTGATAAAATATATGGTAATCGGGATAACCGACAATGGTCGAAAGACCTGGGCATCCGGTACTCAGGTAAACCCTTGGGAAGGCCCTCAGCCAAATATCAAACGCCCTATCAAAAAAGAAAATTTAGAGAAGAACAAGGAAGGCGAAATGAGGTTGAGGGCAAATTTGGTCAGGGTAAGAATGGTTATAACTTGAGCAGAATAAGGGCAAGAGCTTCAAAAACCTCTGAAAGTTGGATCGCAGCCATATTCTTTGTGATGAACTTGGTAAAGTTCAGCAAAGAATTTTTGTTCTCATTTTTAAAGACCGTTTTTGCTTCTCTTTTTCCGCTGCAAAATATTTTTGTTCAGCAGCAAATGAGAAATATCGCATTTAAATTATAAGACTTATTCACCAGACCCTACTTACCTCTACTTCCGAATTTGAAAGTATTGTCCGATTATTCACCAAAAACGT
>CAYGFJ010000384.1:0-1768 GCA_964349115.1 uncultured Francisellaceae bacterium | reverse complement strand
ATCAATAATTGTGCTGGATTTGGTGGTGTTTGTTAATGGGTCACCTATAAAAAATAAATCAACTTCTTTCCCAAATTGTTCAAGGGCCATGTCTTTGGTGACAAGGATATTATTTGCAGTTCCTGATTTATTGGCAGAAGTTAAAGCAATGGGGTGACCATAAAAAGATATCACTTTTTGCCACACTGGATTAGAGACGCAACCTAATGCGATGGTATCTTCAGCCATTAATATTTGCTTCGGCACCAAAGTTGTTTTTTTCAATACAATATTAAGGGGGCCGGGCCAAAAATATTGTATTACTTTAGATACAGCACACTTGTTTTGAGTCAAGCCATACTTTTCCCAATCTGCTGGATTTGGAAAAAACAAGGAGAGTGGGTTGCTTTGCGATCTCTCTTTTATTTTAAAAATACGTTCTACTGCTATCTTTGACCGCGGATCACAGATCAAGTTATAATTCGTGTCTGTAGGCAAAATGATGACGCCATCATTGTTTAATACGTGTTTGGCTTGCATAATTGATAAATATGATATTTTTTCAATAATTTCAGCTGTCATTTTTTTCTCGTTTATGAACTTGAAAGGCTTGGAATTCAGCTAGAATTTCTGCTACTGTGAAATCTCTTTGTTTCGCTGTAAGCGTCCGCGTAAATTCAGTAAGCAGCCGAGCAGAAACTGGATAATTCGATAGCGTGGCTTGGATTAATTTTCTGCCAGAAAGCCTGTTAAATATAAGCTGATGTTCTCTTCCAAAAACTTCAGGCTGAACATGCGTGTAAATTTCAGGATCTTTAATTAAACCATCCTGGTGCAGTCCAGCAGATGTGCTAAAGACATGCTCTCCTATAATCGGCTTATTTGCAGCAACATGTCCCCCCATTTCTTGAAAGACAAAATGACATGCATTATATGTTCTCTTAGGATCAATATTAATCTTTGCCTTATACTCTTCTTGGCAAAAAAATAGTGCTGCAAAAATTTCTTCTAGTGCGCAGTTACCGGTACGCTCTCCAATTCCGCCAAGCGTTGTTTGAATAATATTTGCTCCTGCCCGTATAGCACTTAAAGTGTTGGCTGTAGCTAAACCAAGGTCATTGTGGCAGTGAATGCCAAGATCACATGCATACGGAACGATTTCCCTGAGATGCTTTGTAATAGCATATATTTTTTCTGGTGTAGCACATCCCGTGGTATCTGCAATTGTTATGCCTGTAACTTTTTGATTCAGACATAAGGTTACTGCCTCTTCAATAAATGCCATGCTACCGCGCGTACTGTCTTCAAAGATTACACAAATATCATCCTGCCCGCTTGTGTGTAACTGTTGAATAGCAGTGTGTAGTTCTAAGAGAGACTCTGAGCGAGTAATATTCCTTTTTTTTGTTAAGTGGATTTCTGAGCCCACTGCTAATAGCTGAACCTGTACTTGGGCTCCTTTTATGGCTTCTAACAGAATATTGATATCAGCTGTATTCAGCCGTGTGAAGACACAACATTTAGTTTTTGGCTTCATGGCAAGGGCTAATCGAACCCATTCTTTATCTTCTGGAGAAGCTGCTGGAAAACCGAGCTCAATGACGTCTAGGCCAAGGGTATCAAGCGTTTTTAATATTCGTATTTTTTGATGACTGGTCATGCAAAATCCAATTCCTTGCTCGCCATCTCGTAGAGTTGTATCAAAGACTTTAATGGTACGCATTCTGCCTTTCTTTAAACTTAAAAATTAATTTCAGGTTAGCATATATTTATCCGTATTTAAATATGT
>CAYGFJ010000383.1:0-1777 GCA_964349115.1 uncultured Francisellaceae bacterium | reverse complement strand
GTATTAGCGCAAGAAATTGCAAGCAAAGAATTTGGTGAGTTAATGAATAAAGGTGTTCGCATACGTTTCGTTGGTGATAGGGAACGATTTCCAGCACAATTAGTGCCAATTATCAATGATGTAGAAACAAAAAGCGCCACCAACACAATGCTCACGTTAAACTTACTCTTTTGTTACGGCGGGCAACAAGAACTGGTAGCAGCCGCTTCCATTATTGCTAACAAAAATGCCGGACAAGCAACTAAGCCAATTACTCGTGAAGACTTTGTTGCAGCTTTGTGGAGCGCACATGTTTCAGCAGTTGATCTTATTGTTCGCACAGGTGGCGATCGCCGATTAAGTAATTTCTTACCGGTACAATCAGCATACAGTGAACTCTATTTTTTAAATTGTTATTGGCCAGAACTTACTCGCGCACATTTAGTAGAAGCAGTCAATTCTTATGTAAACTCAAAACGTAACTTTGGGGCTTAGCGTGCAAAACAAGCGAGTAACGGTTTTGGGTGACGGTGCATGGGGCACTGCAATTGCACAGTTACTTGCTCGCAATGGGCATCATGTTACGCTCTGGTGCCATTCACATAACGTAGCGGCCGAAATTAATACATCGCGTATCAATTCACGTTTTTTACCCGGCATTACGTTATTACCACACATTGTTGCTACCACATCACTTGAACAAGCACTTACTTTTTCAGAATATATTTTTGAAGCGGTGCCTGTTAAGTTTTTACGTTCTGTTATTGAACAAGCACAGCCATTTGTGAACCATGATCATCACTGGATTGTTTTAAGCAAAGGCATTGAAAATAATACTCATATGCTTCCGGTAGATATTATTCGTAATGCGCTTGGATATACGCCAGATACAGCTATACTCTCAGGCCCAAGCTATGCGTATGATGTGGCGAACAACGAACCTACTCAAGTTATGCTTGCATCATCAAATCTCATCCACGCCGAAACAATACAAAGGCTTATAAATAACAATTCATTTCATACGATACTGTCTTCCGATCCAGTTGGTATACAGTACGCCGCCGCTTTTAAAAATGTAGCAACCCTTGGCATGGGATTACTTGAAGGTGCTAGCTACGGCGAAAATAGTCGTACCTTAGCGTTTATGAAATTTTTAGATGAGATGAAAACTTTACTCATGCATTATGGCGGTTCATCAGAAACTACCTATAACTGCGCAGGTTTAGGTGATTTAGTATTAACTGCCTGGGGCAATAAGAGCAAAAATCGTGCATGGGGAATTAAAATTGGCCAAGCCATCAAAAATGGGCTCAACGCACAGGATTTCCTTACATCACAGGAAAACTCGACCAGCCAACCCGAAGGGCTTAATACCTTAATTTCATTGCAGCATATGAGCATTCAAGATACTATTCCATTGCCTCTTACCCATGCGTTATATAAAGTAATTTTCGAAACCACACCATTAACAACATTTGTTGATGCGCTCATAAACCTCAAATAACAAAGGACGCTATGATTACGTTTTCACATACTATTTTCTATGTAAAGGACATTCTTAAATCTGTCACTTTTTATAAAAATGCATTTGGATTTGAGCCTAAATTCATCCACGAAAGTAATCAATACGCCGAGCTCAACACAGGAGCAACAACAATTGCTTTTGCCTCCGAAGCGCTGGGTAATTTCAACCTACCACAAGGCTATGTCCCCCACAACATCGACCAACTTCCGTTAGCAACTGAAATTTGCTTCACCGTAAACGACGTACAAAAGTTTTATGAACAAGCAATCAAGG
>CAYGFJ010000382.1:0-1778 GCA_964349115.1 uncultured Francisellaceae bacterium | reverse complement strand
GGGTAGGGGGCTGGCATACATCCGGGATGGTGCCGAATAGCCCCTGATTACAAATAATTAGTTAGGGAATGAATCAGTTTTTGATTGAAATTATCTTGAAGAGATAGGCACATGTTTGCCCCTTCATGCAGGTAGTCATCAATGCCTTCCATGTAACTGCTGTTATTAATGGGGCTCGGGCAGCTCAAGCTATTATAGGTTATGATAATTGGAATTTTTTGATTTACGGAATCTTTCCTGATGAATTTTATGCCATTTAAAATAAAATTTTGTTTTTTTGCAATGGCTTGAAGCGTGTCTTGAACAGAGAGACTTTCGTTAATTATTATCAAGAGATATTTGGTGGATCTTAAAATATTTAATCCCTTAACAAGATAGGGGATAATTTCGCATTCCTGTTTGAATTTTTTCTCAATAGTCCGCTTAATTAAGGCATTCTCAGGTATTTCTTCAACAATAACTACTTTGTCAGCCATATTATCTCCATTTTCCATCTGTCCGACTTATATTTCAAGACCGGACCCTAATCCGATCTTCTCAATCTCCACCGTTCTGTCCATCATTCCCCTGAACTGCTTCAATGCTTCCTGCCCGGCAAAATCTCCCCTCAAGACCTGAGAGAGTTCATGGTTGGCTTTGCTGTCATCGCGCCGAGCGGAAAGCCAGTTGAACGACCCGCTGACAAAAAGATCTTTACTCAGAAGCAATTTGCTATGCAAGCCGAAGCGTTCTCGGGTGATCCTCACTTTGCAACCTTCAGCTAATAGCATCCGGATACCTTCTTGAGCAATCGGCTTCATCTCTCCGCTGGTCATATCGATATTGAACCCCAGATCACAAATAAAGGTGACATCAACTCCACGTTTTTTTGCTTTTATCGCAAGGCCAGCAATCTTATCATCTTTGATTGCCTTATGAGAAACAAAGGGGGATACCACCATCAGGTATTCCCTTGCCGTCTCAAAAGTTTCCTTCAGTAGCCAGCGATGACCGTCCAAGGTATCTACAATTTCGCTTTTTGGTTCAGAAGAAAATGGCTGTACGGCCACCAAGGCCTCCCGAGAGAACACCCCCTGGACTTCCTGTTCGGCTGGATTTTGGAAGAGAAACTTTCCAAGGAGAGACGCAGGCTTTGGAGCTCCGGAATGAAAAAGCTCCATGTTGCCAAACACAAGAAAACTGTCTTTGGCCCTAGACACCGCGACGTTCAGCATCCGGTTATCCTCGGTGAAAAACATGCGGCCATTGTGTTCCATGCCATAAGTTGGCGAGAACATCATGATGGCCCGCTCTCCCCCTTGGAAAGAATGGACGGTGCCAGTGGTGATTTTTATATCCGGCATCAGAGTCGCCAGAGCTTTTCGTACCGCATTGGCTTGTGCTGTGAAAGGCGTCACGATGCCAACGGCTTTTTCGATTGAGCCATAGGCCTCTTCGATGTTCCCCCTTTCTTTTTTCAGCCATTCCGCAATAGCTTGCGCTTCAAGCCGGTTGAATCGGCTACCAGCAGGAGTTGTTTCCGTCTGACCGGGGATATGGGCATACCCCATTTTGGGATAGATAGTCGTGGAGGAAGACCGACAGGGGGCCAGATGCCCGCGATACACCAGATCATTGCAATACGCAATGATCTCTGGTTGGCATCTACGATGTTCACTCAGGAACAGCCCTGGGGCAATGTTTGCGTACTTCACCAACGGGGTTGCCCGTTGAGCCACCCGCATGAGATTCCCACTGGAAACATCCTGGCCTCTGGCCACGAAATCGCTCCATTGATG
>CAYGFJ010000381.1:0-1782 GCA_964349115.1 uncultured Francisellaceae bacterium | reverse complement strand
GATTATATTTGCTGTTCTTGGATTCCTTTTTTGTTTCTCAATAATCCCCAAAAAGAAAATCATCAAACATATTGCAAAAAAACTTGTAAATAGGCCAACTGAAACTATCGAATCAATACCAACTCCCATATATGCCTTATCTTGAACGGCACATAAAAAGAAGGTTCCAAATATCATAGCAACGTAGCCTCCAATTTTATCAAACCAAACTCTGGCCGTATACCATATAGAAGCCAAAAACAAGAAAGGTAATGCAAACAGAAACAGATTAAATGATAGAGCCAGCCCAATCTTGCCAGCAGTCAAAAAGTGAGGAATAGACATTAAGATATAAGGGAAAGGTCCATAGAGCTTAAACACCGGGAATCCACCAAACCACAAACTATCATATCCACCAATCTGTCCCATCTTTAAATAGTCCACCATCTTAGTGAAAAGATAGAAGTGAGGAGTAGTGTCCCAGCCTGGGATTACTCTATTCGTAAGCAATGGACTTAGCAGCCAACCCAATAAAAATATACTAAATCCCCAGATCAAGAGATCAAATTTATTATCTTTGAGCCAAGCAGTTAACTTTTTCATAGGTGAGTGTGTCCAATTCTATGCTCAAATCGCTGCGATGCAAAGCTCTAGAGCCATTACATACAATTGATTTTTTCTACTAAAAATGGTATAATTATTAGATTTATAAATATGAAAAAAACACAAATAAAACTAGTAGCCTCTATCATTTCCTTGATAGCCATAAGCATTTTTAGCTCTAGCACTTTTGTATATGCTGAGCCACCAAGTATTAACATTAATATTCCTGGTGACAATCCTACTCCTCCATGTACAGAAGGAGCACTTTCCAGTAATAACACTTTACTCTGTCAAAATGGAGTAAATGTCCTATGTAACTCAAGCAAGGAAGGTACCAAGAGCATCGATGGCACTTTACAGTGTAAATCCAATAAATGGCAGGCTGTATCGGTCACACCTGACGACAAAAATCCATCCACCCCTACATCTCTAATTAGCAAGGTTAGTGTTGTTCCAGCTTCTTTTAATCCATCAATTGATAGTACTAAGATCAGCTATACAACCAGTCTTAAATCAATCATTGATGTTAAGATTACAGATAGCTTGGGGCAACCTGTAGGCACTCTGACAGATAGTCAGACTCTTGCCGCCGGTTCTTACTTTGTAATCTGGTATGGAACAATAAGCAATATTCAAGGAGGTACAGTGCTCCATTCGGGTACCTACCACTACAAGATCACTGCCAAAAATATTAAGACAAATAAAATAGAAGATACTAAGGAAGGTAATATCAATTTAATCTTCGCGGCTCAACAATCTCCTGTTATTGATCCAGAAACAACAAATCCGGGTCCAACTGCAGAAGAACTTGCCGCTCAAGCAAAGGCAACTCTCGCACTCCAAAACGCTAAGAAAGGTAAGACTGCGAAAGTAGGTCCGGGAATTCTTATCTACAGTATATTTCCAATAATCGGATACATAGCTTCACGCAGAAGAAAATAGTCATTAATAGTGTACAACTCCAGTCTTTGACAATTCCTGAACCCAGGACTACACTCCAGACATAAGGGCTTTCCTTCGTTGTTTAACAATCAAGATCATGACCATGTTTGTCACATTGATGATTTTGATATTGATCGGCTCTACGTCACTTTGTTTAATCGTAGTAGGGCGGGTTTTTGCGTACAATAGAAAGTATAAACTTCCCGAATCCAAATACACCAAACTCTTTGGTTTTTTGTCAAAGGACCACTTTATAAT
>CAYGFJ010000380.1:0-1783 GCA_964349115.1 uncultured Francisellaceae bacterium | reverse complement strand
CGTTTGCGCTTAATGTAAATGATTTTGTTGGCCAGCCAAAAATAATAAAACCGATTTAAATGCCCAATCCGTAATGGCACGCGCGCGCGCTTCATCAATTGACACAGGCGTTTGTGAGGATGAACTGGCAGAAAAACATCAATATTGAGCTGCTTTAAATACGCAACTGCCGCATCATCCTCCAAAGCAAAAAAGTCATCGGCACTGACAAACTGGTCGATGTCCACCGCCATATCAACGACGTCTTTGGCATAATCGCGGGCCAACATCGAAATTTTGCAATCAGGAAAATGTTCCTTCAGTTTGGCTGCCAAAGGCAAAGTCAAAATGACATCCCCAATATTGTCCGGTCGATTCAACAAAAAATGCATTGAAATTTCTGCTCAAAAAAGAAAGCGCTAATCTGACGAAAAGCGCTTTGGATGTCAAGCGGATGTGTTAAGCACTAGCACCATCAGTAACATCAGTAACGCCGATCAGTGGTCGATCAACTTCCGACCTCTTGGCACAGCGATGGAGACCCATTCCTGCGCCAACAGTAGTAAGTGTTCCACCTACCGCACCAACAAGCGATGCCCATGCATGGGGTGCACCTAAAGCTGTTGCCGCCTCATACAAACCAAGACCCCCAGCTGCACCCACTGCGGTGGCTAGCCCCGCGATAGGATCTATTATGACAGGCGAGACATTCTTGAATAATCCCTTCAAGAGGATCACGGCTGCAGGCAATACTAATGCTACTCCCGCAGCAGCAGTAGTGATTACCACTTCACTTGAACCGGTAAGGCCATAATTTTCAGAAATTTCTGCGGCAGCTGTTCCAGCCACTGCAGCAGTGAGCACACCGCTCAACGCCATGATAAAAAAACGCCCATCCATTGAAGCTCTACACGATCCACGCATCACCCTATCCCCCTACTTTAGTTAAAAATTAAAAAAACCGATTCAAAGACTATATGAGATTAATTTACACGTCAAGTACACAGCAGATTCCTATATTCTCTGCCTCATGGGCACCATGATTGCGAGCTGATTAAGTAATTCTTTGATTTTAGTGAATGAACCCATTCAAATCAAACTTCAAGTCGCAGCGCTAAGCATGCTGGTTAGCCTACGTCCACCACCCATTCACAAGGGGGAGTGGGTTTAGGCCTCAAAAACACCTTGACAGTCGTGGGGGCAATCGGTAAAAATAGCCGCTCTTCTGGATGGGCTGTCGCCAAGCGGTAAGGCACCGGGTTTTGATCCCGGCATTCCTAGGTTCGAATCCTAGCAGCCCAGCCAATTTTTTCTTCTAGAAGGGGTTGATCCATGAAACGTGCACTTTCTGAATTAATGCTTTTTAGCGGAAATGCGAACCCCCTCCTGGCTCATTCTATTGCTGAGGAACTCAATGTTTCTCTGGGACGTGCGGTCGTCGACCATTTTTCTGATGGCGAAACCCATGTTGAAATTCAAGACAATGTCCGTGGGCGTGATGTTTTTATCATTCAACCCACCTGCCCACCCACCAATGACAATTTGATGGAATTGCTCGCGATGGCTGATGCACTGCGTCGTTCGTCGGCGGCACGAATTACAGCGGTCATCCCGTATTTTGGCTACGCAAGACAAGATCGTCGTGTACGCTCCAGCCGCGTGCCCATCACCGCCCGCATTGTTGCAGACATGCTGACCGCAGTGGGGGTGAACCGCGTTCTCACCGTCGACATTCATGCTGAGCAGATTCAAGGGTTTTTCAATATTCCGCTTGATAATATTTTTGGCAGCCCTATTTTTATTG
>CAYGFJ010000379.1:0-1788 GCA_964349115.1 uncultured Francisellaceae bacterium | reverse complement strand
TCTTGATACAATGCCAACATAAATAATTATTAATTTTTATGAATGGTGATTTTGAAATGCCTTTTGGTATGCCCCCAGTGCCAGATAATGATCATTTAGATGCGCCAGCAGGGCCAACACCTTCATTGCTTGATCGCGTTGCCGCAGCATCTGCTCCTGAAGACGCTCTCGTATTGCAGGAGTCTATGAGAATAAGAAGTGGCGAGGATGTCACGTCGTATATAGTGAGTGAATTTGGAACGGATCCAGAGCTGATAAAACAGGCTATGCTTAAGGCTGCGGAGAAACCTGGTGAAAGAATTGAAATTGAAGATCAAAATGATTTAATGCCATACATAACTATGGTTGGGCCAAATGAATTTACGACTGGAGCCGACGCCCGAGCTTAAATAATCTTGAAAATAAAAAATCTCCTGCTTTTGACAGGAGATTTTTTATTTAAATGACTTTAGATGACGTCTACACCCATCTGGCGTGCAGTACCCGCAATCATGCGAGCGCCTGCTTCAACACTGGTGGTGTTCAAATCTGGCATTTTGCGTGCCGCGATTTCGCGAGCTTGTGCCATGGTGATTTTGCCAACTTTTTCTGTTGGGGCCTTTTTTGCACCACTTTTGATACCAGCTGCTTTCTTGATTAAATCAGAAGCAGGAGGGGTCTTGAGGATGAAAGTAAAGGTGCGGTCATCAAACACCGTGATTTCACAAGGTGCTGTTTCGCCGCGACGATCTTGGGTTGCTGCATTAAATTTGGTCACGAATTCCTGAATGTTCAAGCCGTGCTGACCAAGGGCTGGACCGACTGGAGGTGCTGGAGTAGCGCCGCCGCCTGGAATCTGTAATTTAATGACTGTTTTGATTTTTTTAGCCATATACAATAGTGGGCAGGATTATACCTTCTTAATCTGGAGAAAGTCAAGTTCCACCGGAGTTTCGCGGCCGAACATGGAAACGAGCACTTTAATCTTACCGCGGGCCTCGTCAACGTCGCTGACTTTACCATCCATGTTTTTGAACGGTCCGTCCACGATTTTGACTGCGCTGCCAACCGTAACATCGATGTGATATTTTGGTTCTTCAACGCCCATGCGCTTTTGCAACGACTTCATTTCATTTTCTGAAATTGGCGTTGGTGTGGTGCCGCTGCCAACGAACCCAGTCACGTTTGGTGTGTTGCGCACCACGTACCAAGAATCATCAGTTACCACCATTTCCACGAACACATAGCCAGGAAAAATTTTTTCCACGACTGTGTGACGTTTGCCGTTTTTGATTTTGATTTTTTTCTCTGTTGGAACCAGTACGCTGAAAATTTTGTCCTGCATGGTCATGGTGTCCACACGATGCAGCAAGTTGCGTGCCACATTGTCTTCGTACCCAGAGTAGGTGTGAATGACATACCAGCGGCGTCCAAGGTCTAGTGTTTGTTTTGGCATATTACTTTAAAATGTACGAAAGAACTTTGCTAAAGATGAGGTCCAATACCCAGAAAAAAATCGCAAGCCCAATGCTCATGGCAATTACCACAGCTGTTGCGCGCACGGTTTCATTCTTAGTTGGCCAAACTACTTTGCGCAATTCTTCATTTGCGCCCTTGAGGTATACCGCAAGGTCATTGATTGCAGACATATTTTTGTTTTAAAAAAAGGCCTTTCGGGCCAAGTTGTTAAGGAGAGTATAGCTGGAGCGGGCGTGGTTGTCAAATGTGGATTAGTTGCAAAACCCTTGGCTAAAATGAATTTTTTTTGATAATAATGCGTGCCAGCAGCAATTTGCTTGCACTTCAACC
>CAYGFJ010000378.1:0-1807 GCA_964349115.1 uncultured Francisellaceae bacterium | reverse complement strand
CCGCTGTCGACCAGGGTCAGGTGGATGTCTAAAGCATCGAAGGGAGTTTGCATGAGCTGCTCTCAGGATTAAAACAAGGGGAGAGCAAACTGTAGACTGATTGAATGTTGATGTCAAGTATTTGATTCTACACAATGCAAATTAGAAGTTTGGTGCCGTTATTAAATGGCATAACGCGCGATTACTCCTTGATTGCTGGAGAATGTCTTTGTGGGGCCCCCTGCCGCTGCGCGATCATACGATCTGCTTCCGCACGAATAGGGGCTGCATAGGCATCTAGCGCAGCACTTTCTGCTCGACCTGCTTCTGCAGCTCTTCTATGTGCAGCAACTCTCTCCCCTAAACCAGGTACCAAATAAACAAAAAATGCTGCTGCGAGTCCACGCAAGCTCGTACCACTCGAAGGTATTGAGCTGGGTACCTGTCCTTTTTGCATTATGAAGCCCCTCCTTTATTTTCAGGTAATTCTGGGAATGTTTCTACTTTTCGAAATAGTCCAGCATGACGAAAATCAGATTTACAAGCGACCAGCTTTAAACTTTTTTCAGCTCTCTCCTCTTTGCATTTCTCTAAAACAGAAACTAGAAAGTGACTGGTCTGTGGATGCTCTTGGGCAAAATGCCCATAGGCCCGTGGAGCGGCAACTATAGCAGCCCATGCTCTAGAGTACAATTTGATTTTCCAGATCATTTCCATGTGCTGCTGATCTTAATACAACTAGATTGTGATGCCAAGCACTTCATTCTCACACCACTATTGACCAACTACTCCCTACGAAAAGCCAAACACCCCACGCCCAACAACGCAACCCCAGCCAAAATAATACAAACAACAGAAAGCTTATCGAATGCCTGATAAACCAAGGTCATCAAAGCAACGCCCAGCGAACCGCCCAGCCAGCGAATGCTGAAGATGAGGCCGGAGGCACTGCCGGTTTTATGGGGTGGGACGAAGTAAGTGGCCAGGGCAATGGAAGGGGCATTGACCATTGAAATGGTCGCGCCCAATAGAGAAAACATGAGGGCAAGACTGATGATGGAGGTGTGGGGGGTCACGGTGCTCATTGCGATGAAGGCGACGCAGCCGGTGCAAAACCCCAATCGCATGATGATTTCTCCACGAATGTGCCGACCGATGATGAGGCTGATGATTTGTGCTGCGACGCCAGCAGCCAGGGGATAGACAATTAATAAACTGCCTGTTTGCATTGGGGTCAAGCCATATCCGCTTTGCAGGTAAATATTGAAGATAAACAACCAAGCGTAAATGCAAAAATAGGACAAAAACCCACAGAGGCTGGCGCGTGTAAAATTTTGTAGATGAAAGAAGCTGAAGTCGACCAGCGGGTTTTTGAGGGATTTTTCCATTTTGAACAAGGCCAATCCGGCGCCGCAGGTGATGGCAAAGAGGCTGAGAATGGACAATGAGGTCCATCCATACGCTTGCCCCTCTGACAAAGCACTGACCACACTCAGGAGGCAAAGACTAAGCAAAACCACTTCGCCGACATGTATTTTAAGCGATGGATTATTGTCCTTGGATTCAGGAACCAGCTTCCAGGTCAAGAGCAGAGAAAGAATAGAGACAGGCAAATTAAAGCCAAATATCGCACGCCAGCTGATAAAATGAATGAGGACTCCGCCCAAAAACGGCCCTGCGGCCATCCCAAAGGCCATAAAGGCAGCCCAACGGGATAAAATGGAGGCCCGCTGTTCTTTTGGAAAATGATGCATCATGATGGACGTTGTGGTGGTCAGCATGACAGCGCCACCCACCCCCTGAAAAAAACGGCTTGCAATTAATACAC
>CAYGFJ010000377.1:0-1812 GCA_964349115.1 uncultured Francisellaceae bacterium | reverse complement strand
CACCCGATTTGAGCGCAATCGAAATATCTTTCACCACCCACCGAGATTTATAACGTTTGGCCACATGTTCGATTTTGAGTTCCCGTGTCTTTTTCGTCATGTCAAGAGTTCCCTTTTTTTTGATCCACATACGGCGGCAAAATAATGGTGGTGTCTGTCCCCTGCGAGACTTTGGGGCTCGACACCACTTGCGTTGTGATGTTGTAATTGAGTTCATCGCCCATAAAAACATTGCCCCCCTGGGTAAAACGGGCTTGATTGACATATTTGACCAAAGCCTCTCCGGGATAATAATAAATAGTATCCGCCTCACCATAGGCCATCCCTGATTTTTCGCTCGGGCGATCCTGGGTTTTAGCGGGCTTTCCAACGGCCACAAAGCTTTCAATTTGGCCATTTTGACCCCGATGCACGGTCAAGGTTTTGCTCATCAATTTGCGTTCGCCTTGCACGGCAACCACATCGCCAGAATAAGTGGCCAAGCCTTTTATGCCGTCCACGACTGCTTTCTTGCTCGTCACATGAATCAAAAGATTGTTTTGAATATACCTGCTGTCCACTTGATCCAAAAGTTTGATCATTTTGGCCTGAATCAGGGCCACAAATCCCACCGCTTGGGTTTCATTTTGGGTCCCTATTTCTGTAAAGGTAATTGGGTTTGAACCCGTGATTATTTGCTGGTTTGGATCAATAGACGCCGACTCCGTTACGATTTGCAAAGGCGGGTTTTTGCCATCCCCAGGGCGACTCAAATGCACCCCCCCCATGAGTTGAACATGATTGTTGTGATCTTCCGTCATCCCCAAAGGTGAAGTCAATGTCCAGGCGGGACCTGTTTGGCTCACACTTAAGAGCTTCAAGCCTGAAAAAGTAATGTCTCCATTGCCTGCTTCAGTTGCCGCCACCACTGACCCCTGATAAGCCAGGCCTCCTGCTGCATTCGTTTGAACAATTTCACCCGATTCCAAACTGCCCATATTGGTGAGCTGGGCTCCCAAAAACGGCATAATCTGACTTAAATTAGCGGCATACCAAGTGGTCACAATCAAGAGAATGCCCATCACAAAAATCAGGGTAAGCGACCCGCGATTCAGCATGATTGCTGAGCCTTGTTAAACAGTTTTCCTTGACCCAATAATCCTTCGATGATGCCTGGCATCATGCCTTTGGCCTCCAGAATCAAGTCGCAGAGCTCACGAACGGCACCACGTCCTCCAGGAAACTCTGAGACAAAATGGCAATAAGGCATGACACAAGGAGCTGCATCTTGAACCGTCGCTGCCAGCCCCACTCGAGCCAGCAAGGGCAAATCGATGATATCATCGCCCATATACGCCACTTGATGGGGCGCTAATTTTAGTTTTTCCAATAGTTCATGGAAAGCTTCCAACTTATTAAGCCTTCCCTGGTACACATGCTCAATCTTCAAATCTTTTGCCCTGACACTCACAATGGGAGAGGTCCGCCCTGTAATGATTCCCACCTCAATCCCATGTTCCATCAGCAAACGAAGCCCCAAGCCATCTCGCGCAAAAAACGTCTTCATTGAATCGCCTTCTGCATCAAAGTACAAAAGCCCATCCGTCATCACCCCATCGATGTCGACAATGAGCAGACGAATCGCTTGAGCACGTTCATGTAAAGCAGGTAAATTCATAGCCTCGGAGTATAGCGCCCCCGTTCTTGACAAATCAAGGAAGGGATGGGAGAATCCCGCGCCTTATGCCTGGGTGGTGAAATTGGTAGACACGCTAGTTTCAGGTACTAGTGGAGTAAAATCCGTGGAGGTTCGAGTCCTCTCTCAGGCACCAT
>CAYGFJ010000376.1:0-1812 GCA_964349115.1 uncultured Francisellaceae bacterium | reverse complement strand
TGACTCAATGCATAATGATAATCACTGGCTGGATCATGAGGGTCAAAGCCTGGTACTTTTAATGCCTGCACAGCGTCCAAGGCGGACAGCTTTTCTCGTTTCATACAACCGCGAATTACGGCACACACCCCTTGAATGGCTGGTGCACTGCTGGCTTTGAATTGCGAGCGGAGATAACGTGGTTGTTCATCTCCAATGGGTAGAGCATCATTTTGTTTGGCCAAAGTTATTGCACGCAAGACTTTTGCCTGGGAATTCCCAAAATAGTCCTGCGCGTTGTAATAGCTGTTTTTGCCGTAGTAAATCACCCGACTTTTCAGTGCCTCCGCCCAGACAGTTGCAAACAAAATTGTGCTGTCATCCAGGTCATTGCCTCGAATCGGATTCAGGTCACTTTGGGTGTAACCCAGCTTTAATGGGTCGTCTGTTGCGTTCATTTTAATCTCCTAGTTGGCTTGTGTCGTCACTTCTACTGTGGTCAATCTGGTCACTGTGGACAAAGCCATTGTAGTTGATGGGGATGGTAATTGAAGTTTTGGTATACATCAGTGTGCCAGGCTCACCGCTCTCTCTCATATAAGTAATAGCCAAGTTATCTTGGTTGTCAAAATGACTATTGGCGCGCTGTACAGCATAGGGTTGATCTGTATGAATATACGAATCCAAATTGATGACTTGGTACAAATTCGCGAGGGGCGAAACAAACAAAGACCCCTCATGGACTGTGTCATTTTCATAAGCGACGACACGTTTTTCGCAGTTGATGGCGAAAACTGCTGGAACCCAGTCACTCACTGTTTTGGTTTTCAAATCAATAAAAGTCGAGTTTGGAGGTCCCGGAGGATTTGCCCGAATTTGCTCTAAGAGGTCGGGACAATCCCATATCAACTGAGAGTCATACAGGTCATCGATGGGTTTTGTGCGAGCTCTATCTGCACTTTGAAAATCAACAAAGCTTTGTCCGTTTGTTTTGCTGCTAAATACAACAGTAGCACCATCTGTACTCGTTGCAGTGAAGGTGCAGTTTCCAATTATTTTTGCGCAAGGATTTTCTAAAGTCTCCTCTGCTACTGCAGTGCCAGCACATATCATGAGTGCGACCATAAATAACTGTTTTATCATTTCAATTTCCTAGTTTTTGTAAGCAAAAAAAACAAAGTCGTCATCATTATTCAACGCAACATCAATATAGTATTGGATATTTTCCCATGCCTGCGGCTTATAATTGCTGTATACCGAAGCCATGGGACTACAATAATTTGTAATCTCATTATTTAACACAGCACCCCTGAAAACTGGTGCCAGATCCTTGTACATGTTGGATAACTGAGGCGTTGCAGGTGTGTCCATAGTATTAGCTCGGATGGCTTTTAGTGCCTGATTATAATTGCTTTTTGGCTCACTGGGTTTGTAGCCATCAAATCCTGTTTTGCTAATGATATCTAGAACTGTTTTTTGATGCTGCCATTTTAAGCGAGCTCGGTTTATTATGACCGATCCTACAGCAAGATAAGCAGCTTTGCTTGCATATTTGTATCCCGTATAAATAAAGTTGGGATGCCCTGTGATGAAAAATCGCCAGGCATCTTTACCTTGATTTTTCTTTTTTTCTTTCAGCGGTTCATCACGTTTTGCTTGCAGAATTGCTGCAGATACAGGGTCCTTTATATTGTTTAAAAACGCACCCTGATTATAGGCCATGTAGTCTTTACGATTGTAATAGAGATGCTGGAGAAAATCATAGTGAACAATCATATTATTCAAAGTCTCAGCATACACCGTGGCAACAAACTGATCGTAGATGGGATTGTT
>CAYGFJ010000375.1:0-1813 GCA_964349115.1 uncultured Francisellaceae bacterium | reverse complement strand
GTTTAAGCCTGCCCTTGAGGCCAAACTAGGCGAACAATGCCCAGCAGGCAATGCATTTTTTTCTCCTGAAACAATGTTGCGGGCAATTAAAAGCATACCGGTTGCTGAAGTTAAGCCGGGAATTGCTCCGGCGACAGCGGATGAAATTCAGCCTGTAGCGCCAATTGCTGCTCCTGCTGTCGTTGCTGAGGGCCTGTTGCATGGCGGTTCAGTTGGTTCGGGCGCGCTAGACCCAAGTGTTGCTGGCCCAGGTGCAGCTTCAGCTGCGGCTTCCGAAGCACATGTGCCAGGCCTTGGCGCCCCACTGCCTTTAGGTACAGCGGGAAAAGCCACAGCGGCAGCAGCAGCAGCCGCACGAGCAACTATGTTGATGATGGAGGGCCCAGAGGCCAAATAGCACAACCTTTCTTTACAAAGGTTTGTTGCTAGAATACAGCGATTGATTTTAAGGAGCCTATTGATATGCACAATCCACCCCCCCCTGGGTTTTCGCCTATTTTTGAGGTGATTCAGACACTGCCCCGATGTCCTGATTTTGACACGCACTTCGTTGCACGCTGTGCTTTGTATCCCGAACATCAGGACGAGGCCTCTCGTGAACTTTTAAAAATACTCACCCAATTAGAATGGCTGAAGCAGCTTTTTATTGTGAAAAAGGAAAGCGAACTTGCATTTTTAGAACACTATGCTGCGACTGAACCCGTAGAAGCCAACACACTTTTAAATTCTTTGCGCCCCTATTATGTTGCTCCCGAGGGCAAAACGATGTCTCTGATGGAAGAACGCGCTGCCACCGAAGCAGAACGCTGCCGCGCTACGCTTCCTGCCTGGATGCTATTTTTAAAAAAAGAGGATACTGATTTGATGGGCTATGTTTTTGAAATCCACGCTCATCTCGAGAGTCAAGGCAAAACTTTTTCTGCACTCCTCCCCAAAGGCCTCGCCCCCAAACCCGCCGATGCTTTTGCCTTCAATGCGCTTGCTGGGATTGTTCGGGGGATGGCCGAAGAGGGTGTTGCTGAAGGCAAAGACGATGGGGTCAGTGATGGTGAGGTGCGTGTAGGTTTGGACGCCTCTGTCGTAGATCGCTTGGATGGTGCAGGGGAGCGTCCTGATAGTGCACTAGGCCTTTAATCTTGAAATCAAGAATATAATTTAACTTTACTTTAATACTGTAATATATTATAATTCAATAAATCGAATTGATTTATTGGAGAAAGATTATGGCTGGGAGTGGGCCAAGGTTTGTGGAATGGGTGCGGAGCACACGTAGTCTGCTTGAGGCGTCCAAACAGTTTAGCGATACAGCTGTGGAGGTTTTTAGAGACTACCCTCTCACAGATGGTGGCCGATCGCGCTGGTTTGACCATTTAAGAACGCGACTTTCTTATCAACGTATTGATGGAAAACCAGAGAAATTTGATACAGAAGAAGACATGAACAAGGTTTCTGAGCGCCTTCCGGGTTACCATCAAGGAATGTTGCAAGCTTTATCCCAGCTGCTCAACCCATATGACGCACCTTATGCCGTTCTTAACGGTGGGGAAGTATCTATTATTTCTGAAGCCAGAACATCACACGCAGAAGGCGGAACAATAACTGCAACACGCGCTAGAGTTCATTTTACCGAAGTAGAAGCTGGTCAAAAATTTGATGTTATATTTAGCTCCGGAGCAAGAGCTGAATCGAAGATGCGCCGCACTGATGAAGGTCCAGCTACTTTTCGCGGCATTGACCTTGACTTTAACTCCAGCCTCAAGTTGACAGCAGAACGTCAAATGAATGGAGCTTGGAAATATTCCTTACCTGAAGA
>CAYGFJ010000374.1:0-1814 GCA_964349115.1 uncultured Francisellaceae bacterium | reverse complement strand
GAGGATGATGTGGTGGGTTATAATGCGAATTTAGCTAGGGTCTGTGCCCATGTTAACCACCATTGAATTAGGATTAGAATCTAAAGTGGCTGCGAGAGTTAGTCTGGCAGAAGGATTGGTTCAGCTGCAAAAATATGCGCTAGAAAAAGCCCCTCTGCCTGGGCGCTTGAGTCGCTTTAGTTATGCAGTTCCTGCTTTAAAAGATAGTGTTCGGGATAAGGACAGGGCTTCGTATTATCAGAAGAGGCAGTATATCCAGGGCAGGGCCAGCGACAATATTCCTTACGGCGTATCCACTCGATTTCCTTATCCTGACACGCTGATGGAAAAAGTGGATGAGGAGGGGGTAGAAAGTCCAATCCTCACCATGCTCGAGCCCTCTACTGCAAAGCACCCAAGTTTTAAGCTATCCTTCTATGCCTTAGCTTTACTATCTCATGCTCAGGTGATGCGTTATCTTATGGAGAATGATTTGCCTGTTGAAGCAGGTTTGGCCTTCAAAACCAAAATCGATCACTTCTATCATGAATGCGTGATTTTGAGGCATGAGGTGAAACGTCTGGATGGCTCGTTGGAGCGTTTGATTTTGACGCTACCCACCCATCCCTATTTTTCGGGGCAAGTTTTAGTAGCAACGCATACAGGGCGACCAGCATTTGCCGAGATGGCTGCGGATTTTTCCGATGTGGACTTAGAAACGAGTTTAACCCTCATTGCAGCCATTGAGCAAAAAGTGAGGGCAGCGGCTTTGGCGTATCCCCTCCGCCAAAGCGTGAATGATATTGAAATGATTGCGTGTTTGTTGAATCAATTGCCCCCACATTATTTGATTGCGCAAAATTCACCTCATGCAATCACGGATGCGGCCTATCCACATTGGCAGTTATTTGATACAGATGAAATTGGAAAGTGGCCACTTTTTTTTTGCTCTGCAAAAATTAATGTAGCGGTGGATAAGCCTGATGCCTGGACCCTGTTTTATTTGGATCCAGAAATCTATCCCGCTTTGGTCTTTGCGGTGGCGTTTGCACAAGGGATGCTGACTTCCCGAGAAATTGCGTTTCTTATTGCGTTGCAAAACCAATTTATAAAGCGCATGGAGAGCCCTGAAATGAGGCCTGAAGATAAAGCAGAAATGGCTTTAATGGGGCGAAAAACGCCTGAAGCTTATCAGTTCTATTATGTGTTGCGTAAAGATTTGGCAGAATCGATTAATTATCCTCTGGTTAAAGCCACTGCTCAGGAGGTTTTGCTGCCAGAAGATACTGCAACAGGAGCGCCGGCCATTTATCACAAAAGGCCTGGTTTTATTGAGTTTTCAGGCTCATTTTTAGCGGCAGATGAACGCGTATATGACCGTTTAAGCGATGAAAAAATTACCGCTTTTCTGCGGACTTATCGAGCCACACCTAAGGCGCTTGAAGTCATGCTTGAAGAAACAAGGTTACTTCTGCCGTCATGCGGGATGTGATGGCAGATGCCGAAACACGAACGTTAGATTTTGGATAGTGCCAGACTCCTCCAAAGCTTAAGACTCCTGGCGAAAATAGTGGAATGGTGTTGAGTGCTTGCATTTCGAAGCATTTTTGTTCTTCGTTGATCCCAGCAACAGTAGTCATCTCACTGGGCCAGCTAGCCTTTTTTGTTGAATTTTTGAAGCAGGGGGATTTGTTTGATCCCTGGGTCGAAGATTTTCCCGTTGAATTCGTGAGCCCGAATGCGCCTCGAAAGCGCGATATATTGACCCCACAGACGATCTTCGTTATTGTGAAAAATCTCAAACGGATGGAAGCGCTCAAGCTTGGATGTTTGCC
>CAYGFJ010000373.1:0-1818 GCA_964349115.1 uncultured Francisellaceae bacterium | reverse complement strand
AGGCAATTTGGGAGGCAGCATAGCAGGTAAAATACACTGAAACCGACAGTTTGATCAGCGAGTCGCTGGTGTGTAGCGCATCAACCAAAACCGGTAAAACCGGCAAAGATAATTTCATTGAGCACCAAGATAAAGCAAAGAGCCAGATTAATAGCCATTTGAGATGGGTTTTTTCGCGATCATTCATGTTGAAGTGAGTCATCGTTCACACGGTGAGGGGGGATTATGGCAGACGTCGTTGCATTCAGGAAGCAAGCATTAAATCTTTCAATTGACAGCGCTTTAAGCAAAACAGTATATTTAGGCTATGAAAATTGCAAAAAATCTTCCCATTGGCATTCAAGATTTCACCAAAATCCGCACAGGCAATTTTGTCTATGTGGATAAAACAGAATACCTGTATCAGCTGATTGAAACAGGCAGTGTTTACTTCTTGTCTCGCCCTCGACGATTTGGGAAATCACTGATGATCTCAACGCTTGAAGCCATTTTTTTAGGTAAAAAGGAGTTGTTTGATGGGCTGTGGATTGCCGAGTCTGATTATGATTGGAAAACGTATCCAGTGATTCGTATTGATATGTCAGAGGCAGTGCGAACCAGCCCTGACTTGCTTGAGCGTTCACTCATGAAGATGATAGAAAATAGGGCGAGTCGCTATCAGGTTGATTTGGGCAGCCCCTTAAGCTCCAGTCAAGCGCTCAGCGCTTTGATCAGTGGCTTGGCAGAGCAAGGCAGTAAAGTTGTTGTCTTGGTCGATGAATATGACAAACCCATCATCGACAACATCAGCAATGTCGATTTGGCTTTGAGCATGCGTGACGTCTTGCGGGCGTTTTATGGCATTTTAAAAGCTCAGGATGGCAACCTGAAATTTATATTGCTGACGGGCGTCACCAAATTTTCAAAGGCCTCTGTATTTTCAGAATTAAACAATTTGCAAGACTTGACCTTGGACACTCATTGCGCCACTTTGCTTGGCTATACTCAGTCTGAGCTTGAGGCTGTGTTTGGACCCTGGATTCAGCGCCTCGCGGAGCGAGATTCACATTCCTATGCCGAGGAACTCGCAAAAATAAAGTGTTGGTATAATGGCTATCAATTTTCTTCTCAAACGCATCGTGTTTACAATCCTTTCTCAACGCTGCTGCTGTTGCAACAACAGGAATACCGTAGCCATTGGTTTTCGACTGCCACCCCCAAATTTTTAATGGATCTTTTAGAGGCGCGGCGTTACGCCCCTGAAACCATTGATGGTGCTGAAATAAATTTTGATGGGTTTGGCAGCTATGATATTGAACGCCTAGAGCTTTTGCCTTTACTCTATCAAACGGGCTATCTCACCATCAAATCGTATGATGCACGATTTCAAACGTATACCCTGGGCTATCCCAATCTAGAAGTCGAACAATCCTTTAACGAAGCCATTTTAAATAAACTGGCAGAGACGGCTCCAGAAGTCCGCACACAGCTGACCCTTAATTTAATTCGCGCGCTGGAAACCCCAGATTATCCAAGATTTTTTGAGGTATTAAAAACGTTCTTTGCGAGCCTGCCTTATGAATTGCACCATCCCACTGAGGCGTATTATCACAGCATTTTCTATCTTATCTTTAAACTCTTGGGTTATAAAATAGGTGCTGAAATCCACACGCACTTGGGGCGAATCGATGCCATTGTTGAATTACCAAGCGAAATTTTGATTTTTGAATTCAAACTTGACCAATCTGCTGAAGTCGCTTTGCAACAAATCCTCGACAAAAAATACGCCGAGTCGTATCGCCACAGTGGCAAATCCATTCGTCTTTTCGGGGTTTCTTT
>CAYGFJ010000372.1:0-1820 GCA_964349115.1 uncultured Francisellaceae bacterium | reverse complement strand
ATCTTAGGTCACGTTGACCATGGAAAAACCTCACTTTTGGATTACATCCGCAAGTCTGCTGTGGCGGCTAAAGAACATGGTGGAATTACTCAGGCTATTGGAGCCTATCAGGTAACACACACTGAGAAGTTGGTTACTTTCATTGATACCCCTGGTCATGCAGCTTTCGAAAAAATGCGTTCTCGAGGGGCAAAAGTGGCTGATGTGGCAGTACTCGTGGTAGCAGTTGATGACGGTATCATGCCGCAAACAGTTGAGGCTATCAAGCACATTTTAGATGCCAAAGTGCCGATGGTGGTGGCCGTTAATAAAATAGATCTTCCAGGGATTAATGTGAATGCTCAAATGGAGCGGATTAAAAAACAACTTTCAGATAATAAAGTACTGGTTGAGCAATATGGCGGAGATGTCCCAATCGTGGGAGTTAGTGCGAAAGCTGGAACAGGTGTGGATGAACTATTAGAAAACATTCTCTTGGTGGCTGAAATGCATGAATTAAAAGCTGATCCAGATAAAAGTGCATCTGGGGTGGTTATTGAAGCAAAAATGGATAAAAACAAAGGGGCAGTGGCCACTTTCTTAGTGCGTTCAGGTACCCTAAAAAAGGGAGACACATTTACGGCTGGTGGAGTGAAATGTAAAGTTCGAGGGATGTTTGATTTTGCTGGTAAAGCCATTGATCAAGCTGGTCCTTCAACACCTGTGGAAGTTTTAGGCTGGGAAGGTGTACCTCAAGTTGGAGCTACAATTGGAGAAGATGCTGTGGTCAAGGAAGATATTGAGGTCAAAAGCTTAATTCAACGGCTCCAATCTCAAGATTCCGTGACCCTGAATGTAGTGGTGCGGGCAGATAAACAAGGCTCACTCGAGGCTATTGAGACTGCTTTACAGAAATTTAATGAAGAAGCAGAACATATTCGGATTTTGCTGGCTGGAACTGGGGATATTTTAGAGTCAGATGTTGAATTGGCAGGCACAACTCATGCTATTATCTTAGGATTTACTGTAGGTCAGTCGAATGATGCTAAGCGCTTGGCCGAAACATTAGGGGTTTTAGTTCGAACCTATACGGTTATTTATGAGTTATTAGACGAGATTGAAGATGTGGTGACTGGAATGCTAGAAAAAGGTGCTTTAGAAGAGGTTTTTGGGACTGCTCAAATTATTGCCGAGTTCCCTTATGGCAAAAATGAGCGTATTGCAGGCTGTAAAATTGTTGATGGAGTGGTCTCTAAAGCTCCAAAAATTCGGATTTTACGAGAAGGTGTAGTTGTTGGTGAAGGAAAGATTAAATCCTTGAACCATAATAAGGAAGAAACATCCAAAGTTGAGCGTGTGCAAGAGTGTAGGATGATGTTTGAGCCTAATATTGATTTCCAAGTTGGTGATATCCTTGAATCTTATCGTACCCTATAGTTTGCATTTAGGCTCATTTTGTGCTATACTTCTTCTCAGGTAATCCCATAGCGTTGTATTTTCCTGAATGCGATGCTAAAATCCGACCTACAAGAAAAATAATATGAAATACGAACAACCATCACTCTCAATCCAATCAGCCATCCCCAATGCCAAGAATATCTTGATTGCTCTTCCTAAAGAAGCAGATGTTGATACTATTGCTTCCGGTTTAGCCTTATATCTCTCATTAGTCCAATCTAAACACCAAGTCTCTATTGCTACTGAATCTACTATTCGTGTCGGTCACAGTCAGTTATATGGAGTAGGTCAGATTCAAAGTACCCTTCCTCAAGCTGGAGGAGGTAACTTCGTCATCACCTTAGGCGGAGTCGCTGTGCCAAATGATAACGGCGGAGATGTGC
>CAYGFJ010000371.1:0-1822 GCA_964349115.1 uncultured Francisellaceae bacterium | reverse complement strand
ACAAGGGGATTGCGAAAGGGATTGTTATTGGAGAAGCGAAAGGGATCGCTATTGGCGAGGCAAAGGGAAAAGAAGAAGGGATGGCTATTGGGGAAGAAAATGCAAAACTTGCCATGGCCAAAGCCTTGTTATCAAAAGGAATCCCGCTAGAAGTCATTATTGAATGCACAGGCTTGTCTGTTCAGACGATTCAGTCACTTGATATTTAGGAATTTCAATCGAGTCCATGACCTATCAAATGCAGGCGGTGCAATATGCTTAAAACCTGGTCCAGCAGTATTCGGATATCAACACAGTGTTTCGCTCACTCCCGAATTAGTTTAAAAACCGCGTGGGGATCTTTAGAGGAAGTCGCAATCTTCTTAATAAGTCCCATAGTAGTCATTTTTTTCAGCCTAGTTCTGGCCGTTCTTGTAGTCACTTGCCACAGGTCAGCAATTTCAGTGGTGCCCAGTTGATGCGACTGCTTTAACTGGTCCAATAAAAGCACTTCCCAGGATTCAAGCGCAGTGGCATGGGTATCTATACTGTAAAGTGTGACCCGAAAATGGGTACTCAGTTCTTGAAACACAGGGGGCTTTGCATTTGTTTTTGCATACACACTGACGATACGCTTTAATCCAGTTCCTAAGCGTTCAATGAGCTTTATTTCACGAAATAATCGCCCCATAATGCGGTTACGCATTCGCGAGACCCCCAGTAGGGCGAGTTCCATGGTTTGTCCATAGGGCAAATTTCCTGGATTGGTAATTTCAATACGATCTCTAAAAACAGCAATCTGTATCCTGCTGCCTTTCATGGAATAGTCTGCGTGGACAATTGCATTGATTAAGGCTTCGCGAACAGCTTGTGGGGGATATTGTGGAATATCTTCACGCATACTTTCGTTGATTTTGGCAGCCAAACGCGTATTGCGCCGAATAAATGCCAGTACTTCTTCATGCGCTGAGATGAGGGGGGTGAAAATTTCTTGTTGATCAATAATGTCCTCATGTGTTGCATCTGCAAAACAGACGCATGCAATGCTTGCATCGGGAAACCATTTTGATTTTTCTTGAGAAAACAGTAAAACTCCTGCATTAGAAGGGGTCAGCTTATTATGTTGTCTTGTCAGAATCCCCAATGATTCATATTGCTTTGGGGTCACCACCCCAAAAGTCGGAGAGAGATACGTTTTAATCATACTGTCATCAAGGTCTGTGGTTGTAGCGCCCATACAGGGAAGCTCATCAAAAGCAATATTTTTGGCTAGCATCTGCAGGGATAAGATCGCTTCTGAATCAGCCACTCGATTGGTAGAGCCGACGCGAACATAGGTGCCGCGCTCAGGCCCAATAGATTTGAGATAAAATGGCCCTACCAGATGAGGGACTTGAATCAGCAACAATTCTTTATTGCGAAAGCTTACAATTTGAATATCAGGAATCACCAGAGGTCTGATGGAATCTGCAATTGCACTGGCTAATCGTTCCTCTTCTTGCAGTGGGTTTTCAACACCAACAACATTTTTGCTCTTATCAGCAATGCCAATAACAATATTGCCCCCAGAGGTATTTGCAAAAGCAACGATTGCTTTGATAATAGAGGGCAGCGATTTTGTATTTTCTTTAAACTCAAGGGTTTTGCTTTCATTTTTTGTAAGTAAATTTTCTATCATATTATTAATGTATTTCAGTAAGTTGCATATACTAGGAAATTAACACGGAAGAGCTCGGAAGTCAAATTCTTCCGTGTTCATCATTCTACTTGGCCTGTATGACCTTCCAAATGCAGGCGGTGCAATATGCTTAATGGGGTGGCGGGTGGTAGAATCGAAGAACAA
>CAYGFJ010000370.1:0-1825 GCA_964349115.1 uncultured Francisellaceae bacterium | reverse complement strand
CGCCTGTTTTATGGAGCGACCACCCCTGTCTCCAGCCGAGAAGAAATTTTAGAAAAAATCCGCCCTTATATCGAATCCGAACTTCAAAAAGGCACCCCCCTCACCACCATGAACCGCCATTTAATGGGCCTCTATCACGGCCAACCCAACGCCAAACTCTGGCGCCGCGCGCTGACTTCTGCAAGAAACTTCCCAAAATAGGAAGTTTCTTGCTATAATAATCGGCATCGAGGTGAATGATGCTGAATACAACAGAGTTGATTTTGAGGGGACAGCTGGGCGAGCGGGTGATCCGTGATCGCGATTTGGCGCAGCTTTTTGGTGGGTCTAAAGCGCGACGGTATGGCTTGGTCAATAAGGCCATTAAGGCAAAAGAATTGGTTCCCTTGCACAGAGGCTTGTATTTGCTTCATGCCCGACATCGTAAAACCTTGCCCCATCCTTTTTATCTTGCCAATCACTGCGTGCCTTTTAGCTATATTACGGAGGAATCGGCCTTAAGCTTTCATGGTTGGATTCCCGAACGAATCACTGAGATTGTTAGTGCTGCATACCTGGGGCGAAGTAAGGTTTTTGACAATCCCTATGGTCGATTTAGTTATCGGGTCATGCCCGCAGCACCTTATGAGTTTTTAACTGAGGTTGAAGTGATTGACCTTGCACAAAATCAAACGGCCTGGGTGGCAACACCATTGCGTGCGTTGGTGGACTATGTGTTTACACATAAACTGGAAGATGTTCGCCTCGAATTTCTTAAAAACAGTTTACGCATTGAGGAAGATCATTTATTATCAATAAGTCTGAAAGATATTCAAACATGTCAGAATATTTATGCCTCGAAACGTGTGAAGCAATTTTTAAAAAATGTGGAGAAAGAACTGTATGGACCCCTTAATCATCGGTCAGCGCCTGGCGAGCTATCAACTTCACTTTCTTAAAGTCAGCCCTCCATCAAAATGGCCCTTGGACTGGGAAAGACATTGAGGTCAACCTGCCTTGGCTTCAAGAAGCGCTTTCACAAAAAGTAAAAACCATCGATTGGACGGCTGCATCAAGAGAAGTCGCCCGTTTTGTGAGTGGTCCCTATCGCGATGCCCTCCAACACTGGGGAAACCCTTTATTCATCGAGCGAGTAGGGCAGTTGTCCTAATGTGTCCTTCTGCAGAAAGACACAGGGTCTCCACAGTCAGTAGATCATCCTAGCGCTTTACTTTGGCACTACACTATTTTCTATTTCCATTGCCAATGTAGACGACCATTTAACCCCACACCCGCTGATATGAAGCCTCGGCGTTTGAGAGTATCAAAAATTTTTAGCTAAGCTTAAAAAAAGCTTTACAGATATAAAATTTACTTATAGGATCGAGGAGTTGTATTTCACAACTCAACCAAATAAGGAGAATATTATGTCAGGAGCAGCACCCGAAGTACCAAGAGACAGTGATGATGCTCAATGTGCGGGCCCTTTAACAGTTGATTCCCTGTATGGAGACCAAGCTGGAGCTCCTAGCAGCACTGCATTTTTAGAAGCGCTTGATGGACGTTCTTTTGATTACGTACCTCCAGTATTTCCCCCTGTTTCCACTTCAGGTGGCATAGGCTGGTAACTCGGTTTTTGAGCTGGGCAAGACATCGAGAGCGATTGTCTTAATCTGGTCTTTGACAGAAGTACACATTTCTTACGTCTGCCCACTCAATTCAACATAGAGCCAATATGCTGATAATCCAGGTATTTTACACAATTTTTGTTTTTATTCAATGCTCATTGAATAAATTTGTTCAAGGATAGGCCGCAGAAGCCTGGCCCCCCCGCCCTGAAAAAATA
>CAYGFJ010000369.1:0-1838 GCA_964349115.1 uncultured Francisellaceae bacterium | reverse complement strand
GCTTTATATTGTGCAACGTATGGCAAGCTTGTCAGCACTTTTCTCATTTTTAGCAATGATCGTTTATTTGTGGTCCAGACAGGCGATTATTTCTGGCAGAAAAGTGGTGGGACTTGCGTGGCTGCTGATTGTTATTGCATTGATTTTTTTGTCTGTACTTTCTAAAGAAACCGGTGCTTTAACGGCTTTATATTTGTTTTTAATGGAGCTTGTGCTTTTTGAAGCGGTACGGTTTAAGAACAGAGATTGGTTGTGTATTTCATTTTTTACAATGTTTTTGTTTATTCCTTTATTGGTCATAGGTATTTACACGTTTTCGAATCCTGCTTGGATATTGAATAGTTATGCGCAAACAGAATTTACTCTTTTGCAGCGCTTGTATACAGAGGCAAGAGTGTTATGGCTGTATATATTCTGGATGGCCATTCCTGTGGAATCAAATCTGGGGTTATTTCATGATGATATTTCGTATTCAATTGATCTTTTTCACCCGATATCCACTGTATTTTCAATTGCTGCGCATGTTCTCGTTATAACTTTTGGCATTGGTTTGTTATACAAAAAGAAATTACCTTGGCTTGTTTTCGGATTATTTCTTTTCTACTCAGCGCATTTGATTGAGTCAACAGTCATTGGACTTGAGCTTGTACATGAGCACAGAAATTATATCGCTGGACTTGGCTTTTGGTTGATTCTATGGAGTAGTTTATTCTTTCTAACGCATAAATTCTTGGCTAAAAAGTTATTAAAGGTAGCGTGGATATTTGTAGGCATTTATTTTCTGTTGATGAGTTTTGTGCTTTATCAGAGATCCTCAGTTTGGGGTCATGATTATGAATCAGTTCATGTTGATGTGCTTAATCACCCAAATTCGTCTTCTGCAAATTATGAGCTGGGTCGGCTTTATGCGATTAATTTTGAGGAAAGTAAGAAGCAGGAAGATTTGAAGCGTGCGATGGATCTTTTTCAGCGTGCATCGGAGCTAAATCCGAATCGGGCAGATGCTGTTTTTGCAATTGTTATGATTCAAGCAAAGAATCATATGGAGCTTGATGAAGAAATATTAACTGAGTTGAATGAAAGACTGAGCAATGGACCATTTTATGCCTCGCATGCCTCTTGGTTGACGTCGTTGACGCAATGTTTTAACAGGAGACTATGTGAAATTCCAACTGAAAAGATGCAGTTGATTATTGCCGCTGCTATAGAAAATAAAAACATTCACACCGCAGGAATTTCTAAAGCGGTAGCACTAACCGCCGCAGCAAGCTTTGTTGGAAACAATGGAGGGAGTTACAAAAACGCGTTAGAACTTTCAATTGAAGCCGAAAAATCAGCGCCTACAGAAGCGCAGTTTTCATTTAATATTATCAATCTCGCTGTTGCCAATAAGGATGTTGTAACTGCTGAAGATCATTTAACTAAAATAAAAATGAAGAATAAATTTGGGATGTATGATGAGGATATTATTCGCTTAGAGAGGATGATAAGGACCATGAACAAATGAAGGTTTCTTATCGGGGCGGGATTTTTGCTGGATGCCTGTTTTGTCTTGGAGTCTATTGGTATGGATTATCCGGTCCGTTAATGCTGGATGATGGGCCGCAATTGATTCCTGTAATGAATTCAGTCAATGCCTCAAATTGGTTGCGTGAGTGGAGTCAGCATATAGTGAGTAATAGTGGCCAATTGGGTCGCGTAATTCCTATGGCAACTTTTATTGTAAACGCGATTTTTTTTGGGGCCGACGTTTTCTGGTGGAAACTAACAAACGTAGTGCTGCATTGTGTTAACGGGATTTTTATTTTTGTTTTTCTTGCTAAATTACTGCGTTCTGA
>CAYGFJ010000368.1:0-1841 GCA_964349115.1 uncultured Francisellaceae bacterium | reverse complement strand
AAATATAGGAGAAAGTAACTCGTCCTTGCCGACTTTTTGATAAAAATTATCGATCAATATCTTTATATTGTCTTCTGTAATGTCTGTATATTTTTTCATTAGGAACTTCCCTCCCAAATCATTCCGTATCCTTCATATTCAGCCCGCAGGATATATCTTAAATCCTGTTTTTCTTCCAGTAATGTTAAGACAATATAGGGATAATTATTCAAAGGATCTGGCCATCCTTGTTCTTCCAATACCGGTTTAAAATGAACTTCCAGTTTATGAAGATGGCCGGCTATGTCCAGGCCCATATAAACCGGATATTCTTTACTGACTTTTAGAAGATGTTGCAAAGCACCAGCATATAGATACTCTAAAGCCTTTTGTTGTTTGGAATGCCATTTTAGAAAAGCCGCCGAGATCTTAATCAAGCCTTGTAAATAATCTCTAGACACATGGCCTCGAGGTGTCATCCGCCACAAAGATTCAAACGCTTCATGCGATTCCCACCAATAGCCATAATTGTATAAATCAATGCCAAACAAATATTGTTCAGTATGCCTCCAATTATCAGGAACAAAAAGTACGGCCACGGGCTCTTTCTTCCCATAAGAATGCCCAAGCGGATTTTCTGTGGGGTGAGGATTCTCACCCTGAATAAACCGGTATGGAGGAAATTTAATCTGGGTATATCTGGGACATCTATTCACAGGTTCACGCTTCCGGGTAATAAATCTTTCCCTTGTCTGTCTTTGCCATGGGGTTCATCCTATGCACACTTTCTTTTTGTGTGCCCATAATATCTCTGACATCAAATCCGTAAAGAAGCAACGCATCGGATATCAAAGATCGATGACAGCGCCACGGCACAGCCTCAGCGCACATGATGGCCACCGTTTTCTTGTGGGCTTCTTTGATAAGCTCCTGAAGCGAATTCTCAAATTCTTCAGTTTGCATATAATCCGCGTAGCCACGGAAGGAAGCATTGCGCCAGCCGCAATTGATAGAATCTTTCTTCGCATGTCTTAAGCCACCCAAGCCCGTCATATGCTTGTAATCAATCTTCTCATTGGCAAGACTCTTGCTTAAGGCTTCCTGATTGTATTGAGGATTGAAACCCGACTTAGGAATAGTGCGCACGTCTATTAATTTGTGGACATGAAAACTTTCAAGCATACCTATAAACTCACCAATAGGGTGCGTGGAATGGCCAATCGTATAAATGACAGATTTTGGATTCTTCGCTTTCATTACTTTTTCATAGGCTGAACAATCAAACGTGCCGCACGACCGTTAGTAACATAATTCCATAACCAATTAATAAAGGCCATCACACGATTACGAAAACCTACCAATGACATTAAATGAAAAAACACCCAGATCAACCATGCGACTGTTCCGTGTAATTTAAAAAACTTTAAATCAACAACCGCACGGTTTCGTCCAATCGTGGCCATGACGCCATAATCTTTATAAGCAAATGGCCTCATTTCTTGTTTTATTAATGACCGCTTCAAATTCCACGCTAAAGTTTGTGCCTGCTGAATCGCCACAGGCGCCAACATCGGATGACCATTAGGATATTTTTGAGAAATCATGACCGCTGTATCTCCAATCGCAAAAATATTCTTATAACCCTCTACCCTGTTAAACTGATCAACTTTAACCCTGCGGGAAGAGGTAAAATACTTCGAGTCCAACCCTTGGATTTCATTACCCTTGACACCAGCGGCCCAAATCACAATCCTTGTATTGATCTTTTTACCGTTTGAAAGCACCAGCACCTTTCCATTGTAAGATTCAACCTTTGTGTTTAAAAGAATATTGATATTAAATTCGTTCAAACATCTCTCTGC
>CAYGFJ010000367.1:0-1855 GCA_964349115.1 uncultured Francisellaceae bacterium | reverse complement strand
GAAAGGTCTTAGACCACTGTGGGTTTACTATCAAGAGCGACCCTCAGGAGCCTACGTCTACGGAGATGGATCAAAAGCTCCGATCTACAATGAGCTCAGATATTGTACGTTCATTGAGCATTCCAGATATCTCCTCGGTAAATGTTATTCAGATATTGAAACACCCTCTAGTCGCTGGCCGAGTGTTACTGAAGTGTCGCTTAAAGTCTCCAGATGGACAAAGTAATTACGATCCGCGTAGTTGTGGAAATCAATATCTCCTTTCTCTAGATGAGAACAGTCCAGTATTATCATTTTTACGCTCAGAGCACCATGCACGTCTTTTTCCGCTTGCCCTACAGCTAGCAGCAGTGAGTTTGAACGAAGATGCTAAAATATTTATGGACATACCGCTAGTTGGTGAGCTAATCAATAAGCACGGAAGACTTGTTATTATGGATATCCCTACCCGAACTATTTTTCCATGCGGATCAATGACAATAGAAACTAAGGTTCATACAAAGCATGCCACAAGTGATGCTGAATTTGCGCAGTATGCTCAAGATTATGGCGCTGGAAGTACATCGTCTGTGCGAAATGATATTTTCTATTCCTGGCCTGAACCTCCGGTTGCAAAGCTTATAGAAGTCTCAGGGGGATAAGGAAAATCGGAAGTTGATTATGAGTCCACCTGTCTACAAATTATGCATTTGTGAGTTGAATTTGCGATAAGAGATATTGACAAACTATAAGAATAGTTTAAGATTGAAACTCTTAATACATTATTTATGGGTAAATACGATACAGAGACAAGAACCGACGAGGAAACTAGGCGGGACTATGGAGAGATGGTTAAAGGCGATAATGCCGAATTTATTATTGAATATGTGGAGCGCCTTAGGTATCTATCCACTGCCGAGATCGGCAAAGCATTGTTCTTATCGCGTACATTAAATTCAGCAAGTGTTGATGCGCAAATTCTGGAAGCATACCTAAAAAATCACCCGGATTTGCCAAATGATATGGTAGTATTCATTACTGCAGCGATAAAGCACAAGAGGTCAGTTGCAAAAGTGGAGAGAGTTGCAGTAGCGGTTACAAAGAACCCTGACTTACAGGATATTCCCACACAGGCTCGTAGGGCGATAACTATTGCTATGTGTGATCCAGATGATTTAGCAGTATTGGGAATTAAAGTAGAGCCTGAAAGCAACTAAAATCCCATCGGAATCGGGAGCCAACACCTTCGGTGTCTGTGGTGCGGATGAACGCCATAGTTACTATTTATTCCACTTCGGCGTTCAGTTCAAGAAGAATTGGTATTTGAAGCTGGGATCGTTCGATAAGACAAGCTATGGAGAAAACCTCAAAAATATGATATAATAAATAGAAACAAAAATTCACAAAACCCATGACTACAAAGCAGAAAATCACCTTCCTTGATCGTCTCTTCACCCTCGCAAAGCAGGAGTACTCTTCCAAAAAAGAATCTGCAGAAAAGGATACACAGATGGATGTCATTCTCTCAAAGCTCAACTCTCTCTAAAGTCATCGTATGCCACCAGAACAGCCAAACAAAATCGATCAGCCAAAAGACTCAAAAGAGTCTCAGCAAAAAGCCCCAAAAGCATCAGTGGAGAATCAGGATAACCTTGTGCTCCAGAAAAAGTGTGCCATGATTTTGAAATGGCTGTCGAACTCGGAAAGTGAACAGGACCGAAAGGCGCGTGAGGATGCCCTTAATGTTGCAGCAGAAAAAATAAAAAAACTCATGCCCGAGCTGAAAGTCCCGGACCTTTTAAGCCCCATGAAGTGGGTGATTAATGAGTTTAAGGAGCTCAACGAGGAAGCAAGCAAAATGGATCCCATGTCAGAC
>CAYGFJ010000366.1:0-1859 GCA_964349115.1 uncultured Francisellaceae bacterium | reverse complement strand
CTCAATCACGCTTTTGTCTCCAGTGATTGCTTTGAATCTCTGTCTTTGCTCATGCGAAATTTTTTAAGCGGAGGGATGAAAGACAATTCTTTTGTTGAAAAAGGAATCATGACTGGCATTTTGAGAGTATCGAAAGACAGCATGCTCTCAGGACTCAACAATTGTGAAACCTACACCCCTTTGAATGATGTGCAGTACTACTCATCCTTTGGTTTTACCCAAGAAGATTTGATGGCGCTTTTTGCCGATCAGGGTTTAAGTCATGATGAACCCACTGTTCAAGCTTGGTACAATGGCTATTGCATCAATGGGCTTACGCTCTACAACCCCTGGTCGATCATGAATTGCTTGCGATACAAAGGAGCTTTGCGCCCATACTGGGTGCTGACTTCTGATGACAAATTGTTAAAGCAGCTTGTGCAAAAAAGTAGAGAGACCGTCAAAGTTGCAATGGAAAAGCTGGTCTTGGGAGAATCGATTGAAGTCATTGCCTCTGAAACCATGCGTTTTGATCAAGTGGAAAAAAGCTCAGGCATGCTCTGGAATTTGCTGATTTTGGGAGGCTACTTAAAAGTGCTGGCCTCCCGGCATCATGCCTTGGGGTATGCCTGTACGGTCGCCATTCCCAATCAAGAAGTGCTGATGTCGTATCAAAATATCTTTTTAGCTTGGACTGAAGACATCCCCGAAGGCGAAGGCCATTTGGAAAGCCTGTTGCAAGGAATTGTCGCAGGCGACATTGATCGCTTCGCTGCCGAAACCCAAGCCTTTTTGGAGGCTGCCGCCAGTTTCCACGACTATGCCACAGAGCCTGAAGCGTTTTATCATGGCTTTATGCTGGCCTTGATTGCGACCTTACAAGATCAGTTTTTTGTCTTCTCGAACAGCGAATCCGGCCGCGGCCGCCCGGACATGATTTTGATTCCCAAAGATCACAACAAAGACACCGCCCTCATCCTTGAATTCAAGCATGTCCAAAAGCGAGAAAAAGCCAAGAAAATCGCAGAACAGGCACTGAAACAAATCGAAGTGCAACAATATGCCGCGCGACTCAGCCAGTATGACCACATCCAAAAAATACTGGGCGTGGGTATTGCCTTTGAGGGCAAAAAGGTGGTGGTGGCCTCAGCGATGCTGAAGCGCGGGTGAGCGCCTACTGATGAAATTGAATGATCTGCCACGCCCCAATAACAAGCCATTCGCTGTTTACAAAAAAATTATATTATGATAAGCTTAGAGCAATCATAACAAGCAATGGATGGGAATATGAGTGGCAGTGCTGCTGAATCAAAATCTGACGGTACAGCTGTCGTCGTTCGCAGTCCACTCACTGTACTAAGCGTTAACCCAAGAGAATGGCGCACATTTATAAAGAGGATTGGAGCGAACAAAGCAATTAGTCATGATGATCGGGGCAGTATCCAACTGAGAGAGCGCAGCTATGACCCTTATGTTCAGATCCCAGGTTCTGAATATAAAGTCACAAAGATGATTCATGGTGGTTCAAACTACATATGTTATACCGAGAGTGGTGATGTTTTCACCATTCCAGCACCATCAAAGGAATCCAGGATCCGCGATAAACGTCAGGCTGAGCTCAAGGCAGCAACTCAGGTGCTACACCAATTGCGTCGCTGCCAACACATTGTTCAAGATGGCAGGACAATTCTGGGTTATTTTCAAACAAAAGTGCCAGGGGTTTCTTTAAGACAGTACCTCGCCAAAAATCCATTTCTTTCATTCGAACAAAGCATGAATATCTGCCAGCTTTTGGCACAAAAAGTGAAGGAATTGCATGATCAAGGCTGGGCTCATTTCGATTTATCGCCAGATAATGTGCTTTTTGAACCCCCTAACCC
>CAYGFJ010000365.1:0-1875 GCA_964349115.1 uncultured Francisellaceae bacterium | reverse complement strand
CAAAAATCCATACGTATTAAAATCATGGTGTGCAATTTCTTCGATTTTACTCTTATAGGTAGGGACGCGTTCCAGCCACGGTAAGGGGGTAATCATAGATAAGATCAGATGCAATTCGCTATGCTCGGGAACATCGGATTGATAAAATAGTCGACATTTTTCAGGATCAATCCCGCAGGCCAACAAATCTAACACCAAATTGATTTTGATCTGTTTTAACGACGATGGGTCTTTATATAGAGAGGTCAACGCATGCCAATCGGCAATCATCAAGAACGTATCATACGTCTCCTGACACGAGACCCAATTCAATATCGCCCCAAAATAATTTCCCAAATGCATCGTGCCTGTTGGCTGGATTCCACTGAGCAGACGTGTCACTTATAGTCCTAACATTTTTTGTTCAAGTTTGGAGAGATCTTCTAGTTTTTTAGATAGCGTATTAATAGTTTGGGCAACTGAATCGGCATCTTCAGCTGGGATGTCCATATCTTCAAGAGCGCTTATTTTTACTTTTTTACCCTTAAATTGGGACTGAAAAGCGGCATCCGCAGGCGTAATGTGTACTGTTATATCTTGTTTGGCTTGGTTCAATGCCGACATGAAGGGCGCCCCATGAGCAGGCTCTTGCGCCGCATTGAATGCGGATGGCTTTTGTCCTGGGATGAGTGGGGCAGATGATCCAACATGCATAGCGAATACCTCTTAGATTAACCCTTTTTTAAGTTCATCTTTTACAGCATCCATGAGCGAGTTGTCTTTTGTGGCAGGTGAGGGCTTCATGGCATTGTCGATTTTGGACTTCAAGTGTGGGAGCCCCATATCGTCTAGGCAATCTTTGGCCATATTGGCTAAGATCTCGGAGTTGCGAGGTTTGAATAAATCAGGATCAATGTGGCTCATGATGAGACTCCAATAGTTTTTCTGCTAATTTTAAAGCCTGTCTTTTTTTCTTGGGCTCTCGCAAAATGGCATCTTTAATCACATTTACCATCTTGGTTTCGTGTGAATTGAGTTCTTTTCCAACAATACCTTCTAATTTTAGTGCAATCATGACTTCAGTCAGTATTATCTTTCCTTCATCACTCCCGATATAGGGAAGAATGTTCTTAAGTACACCCTTGAAGATGGCGTGTTTCTCAACAGAAACAGGCAATGCCATGTCATCATCAATAGCGGTTTCCAAATCGTCTGCTTCTACAGGTAAGGGCTGATCTTGGTAGTGCCTATGACTTACTTGGGACATCGTTGTTTCCTCCACTGATAAAGACCCAAATTGTACCACTCAAAGATCGGATTAGCCAAGCAATCCTGTACAATCCTACATAGGGTATCGACAATATATAGTGAAAATATGCACAAATTATTTTCGATATACGACTAGCCTTAATAGGACTAAGACGGGAGCGTAAATAACTCTAGAAAGCCGTGACACTGACCCTGAATAAACTCACGATTAAGCGCATAATAAATATTACGACCTTCTCGTCTAGACGTCGTAATTTCAGCACGATGTAAGACATTTAAATGGTGGGAAGTCGTGGACTGCTCAAGAAAAAAATACTGCTCAATTTCTTGAGGACACATTTCACCCTTGCTAGATAAGAGGGCAACTATTTGCAGGCGTTCATCATTAGCTAAGGCCTTAAATAGCCCTATAAATGCTTGAAATTGATCCTGTATAGCCTCATGTGGCTTTTTGTCTTTCACTTACGATATCTCCCCGATGCCCATATATGGGACTAACGCTTTTGGCAGGCGAATATGCCCATCCTCTTGCTGAAAATTTTCCAAAAGTGCCGCAAATGTTCGACCAATTGCGAGCCCTGATCCATTGAGCGTGTGAACATAGATATTTTTTTTGGATGCTGTATC
>CAYGFJ010000364.1:707-1885 GCA_964349115.1 uncultured Francisellaceae bacterium | reverse complement strand
GGTCCTAAGAAAGCAACTCCATACGCCGCAGGTATTGTGGTGAAATCCGCTGCAGAAAAATTGGTTGTCTTTGGTACCAAAGATGTACACGTTTTTGTAAGCGGCATTGGTATGGGTCGTGAAGGCGCGGTTCGTGCGCTCCACGCAAACAACATCAATGTGCTTTCAATCAATGATGTTACGTCGATTCCACATAATGGCTGTCGCGCTCGACGCCCACGTCGCGTTTAAAGATATTGTATGCGAAATACTGGACCAAAATGTAAACAATGCCGCCGTGAAGGTACCAAACTCTTTTTAAAGGGTGCTAAGTGCTTCACTTCAAAATGTCCTGTTACCCAGCGACCTTTTCCACCAGGTGTGCACGGCCCTTCACAAATGCGTCCAAAGCTTACGGGTTTTGGTACACAGCTTCGTGAAAAACAAAAAGCAAAGCGTATCTATGGTCTCATGGAGCGCCAATTTGCAAACTACGTAGAAAAGGCATCAAGTGCCAAGGGTAATACTGCAGAAATGTTGCAGCAGCTCTTGGAAATGCGCCTTGATAATGTACTGTACCGCTTGGGTGTGGTGGAAAGCCGCCAGACCGGTCGCCAATTTGTGACACATGGACACGTTTTGGTGAACGGAAAGAAACTGGATATCCCTTCCTATCAAGTGGAAGTAAATGATATCATTAGTTTTGCCCCAGGTTTTCAGGAAATTATTGCAAAGCGTTCTGATCTTATCAGCAAGCAAGAACGTCCACACTGGTTGAATTTGGATGTAAAGGCCTTGAAAGCGACAGTGAACTCAAAGCCAAGCAGCAAAGAAGTTGAAGCTGGCTACGATGTTACGCCAATCATTGAATACTACTCACGTTAATCATCCAACCTTATCATACCCGTATGGAGAATCTGCTTCTTCCATCATCAATCACATTCGAACAAGGCGACCACGCAAACCGTGGCAAACTTGTCGTATCTCCGTTGTTCCATGGCTATGGAACAACCGTAGGCAATGCAATTCGTCGCGTATTACTCTCTTCATTAAATGGTGGTGCAGTTACCTCCATGAAAATCAAGGGTGCTGCGCATGAATTTTCAGCAATTCCGGGCATCAAAGAAGATGGCGTTGAAATTTTATTGAACGTGAAGCAGATTCGCCTCAAAGTTTTTTCAGCAGAACCAGGCATTCTT
>CAYGFJ010000364.1:264-697 GCA_964349115.1 uncultured Francisellaceae bacterium | reverse complement strand
CTGGCGCGGTGACTGCAGGGGATATTGAAGCAAACGCTGAAGTTGAAGTGATGAACAAGGATCTTCTTTTGTTCAATGTCACCGATGCAAAGGTTGGTGTGGATATTGAATTCATTGCAGAACAGGGTCGTGGTTATGTGCCAGTGGAAGAACGCGACATTAAAAATGCAGAATTGGGGACCATTGCAGTTGATGCAATTTACACTCCAGTGGTTGATGTTGGCTACGTCGTAGAATTTACGCGCGTGGGCGACATTACCAATTACGAAAAATTGACTATTGATATTGAAACTGATGGCACGATTTCCCCAAAGGAAGCTTCAGTGCAGGCAACAAATATCCTTATGGATCATTTCCGCCTTATTGTTGATTCTCTTGGTGCCTAAGCGCCTGACTTGATTGAACCTCTATGCGTCATCGAAAAAACAAAGTA
>CAYGFJ010000364.1:0-254 GCA_964349115.1 uncultured Francisellaceae bacterium | reverse complement strand
TAACCCTTTCCCGCACAAAAGCTGCACGCGAATCAATGCTTCGCACGCTGGCTGCTGATGTTGTACTTCATGAAGGTGTCACCACCTCAGAAGCAAAAGCAAAAGCAGTAAAGCCTTTGGTTGAGAAAATGATCACCCGTGGTAAGAGTGGTTCTATTACTGCTCGTCGCTATTTGTTAGCATTTTTTCCAACAGAAGCAGCGGTGAAGAAAATCATTGATGTGTTGGGTGTGCGCTATGCAACTCGCCCAGGT
>CAYGFJ010000363.1:0-1891 GCA_964349115.1 uncultured Francisellaceae bacterium | reverse complement strand
AATCAGTGGGATGTGAAAACGTCACTAGGGTTCGAATCCCTATCTCTCCGCCATTGCATGCATTCGAGATCATTCACTAACCATTGAAAATGGAGGAATGTATCTTGCAAACACCGAAAATACTCGATATGATCATTACAGGAGCGTTTGACAGCTCCGGGACTGACCAAACTTTTTGGGGGCCTTTTTGGGGGCTTCGAAAAGGGGTCAACTTCAGGAGGCCCCCACTATGAGTCTCAATGATCTAATCTGTAAGAACGCCAAGCCCAAAGAGAAAGAATATAAACTCTCGGATAGCGAAGGCTTATATCTACTTGTTAAACCCAACGGCACTCGATCCTGGTGCATGAAATATCGCTTTGCTGGAAAAGAGCGAAAACTTTCTATTGGCCTTTATCCAGCGATTAGCCTTTCAGAAGCGCGCGACAAACGCGGCGAAGCAAGAAAGCTGCTTGAGGCAGACACAGACCCATCTCAAATGAAAAAGCAGGAAAAGCGCATGCTTGTGGTCAAGGAACAAAACAGCTTTGAAGCTGTCGCGCGAGAATGGCACGAGAACAACAAGGGCCAGTGGACAGAAGACCATGCTCAAGCGATTTTGCATCGCCTTGAACATGATATTTTTTCCGAAATAGGCAACCGCCCTATCGCTGAAATTAAGGCGCTGGAACTGCTTGGCGCATTCAAAAAAATCGAAAAGCGCGGCGCCCATGAATTAGCGCATCGCACTTTGCAATACTGCACGCGCATTTTCAGATATGCAGTCCTCACCGCAAGATCAGATCGCAACCCTGCATTTGATTTGATTGATGCACTAAAACCCGCTGTTCACACCCACTTTAAGGCGTTAGATGTAAAAGATCTTCCAGCCTTTATGAAATGTCTGGAAAACAACGAAGCGCGTCTATTTAAACTCACACGCCTAGCCGTCAAAATGCTGCTTCTCACCTTTGTGAGAACAGGCGAATTGATCTACGCAAGATGGGAAGAAATCGACGAAGATGAGGCCACCTGGTACATCCCCGCCGAACGCATGAAAAAGCGGCGCCCGCATATTGTCCCCCTCTCCAAACAGGTCTTGGATATCTTGAAAGAGCTAAAAGAGTTCAGAGGCGAATCTGGCTTTCTCTTTCCAAGCCAGGTCAAGCACAATGCCACCATGAGCAACAATACTGTGCTGGGTGCCATTAAGCGGATGGGCTACAAAGGGAAAACTACAGGGCATGGCTTCAGGGCTCTAGCGATGACAGCTTTAAAAGAAAAGCTAAATTACCGCCATGAGGTGATTGATCGCCAACTGGCGCATGCCCACAAAAATAAGATTGTGGCGGCCTATGATCGTGCGGAGTTTTTGGATGAACGGCGAAAAATGATGCAGGAATGGGCGGATTTCGTGGATGCCCAAGAAAAGGGGCTCTAAAAGCCATGTCGTTGTAATAAGTCCTTTAGAAAAAAAGAGTATTCATGACTATCATCATAATGCTCTTTTATTGCTTCTAGGGCTTTCTGAGCCAATGTCCTATTCTTTTGAACAGAAAACTCATTAAAAATGGCTTCTAATGCCTTTATCTTTGTCATTCTTTTTTCTAATAAATCATCTCTATTTAACTCAATCTCTTCAATTGTTACGCGTCCTCTTATGTTGCCTTTAATAGCACTAAGGGCCTCACCAAAAGGTATCAAAAATTCTTTTGGATCTTCCTCGTATGGATTGACATAGGGAGCTTCTGGATCAAATTTATTCCATTTCGTTCGATTACATTTTCGACATGAAAACCCTAGGTTTGACCACTGATGTTCAAGATCAGGAAACTTATTTTTTGGCTTTATATGCTCTACATCGCCGTAATCAATTGCCTCAACCTTGCTTTCACAATACATACATTTGCCA
>CAYGFJ010000362.1:0-1892 GCA_964349115.1 uncultured Francisellaceae bacterium | reverse complement strand
CAAATTTAGTTAAAACAACAAAGTCCCTATAGATTATAAAGCCCCTAAAGATAGCTGAGCTAAAAACAAAGGCAAATATTGCAAATATTAATAGGCACCACCACCAAGCCCCTGGATACAACTTACCTTTTTGCAAAAATTCATTAATTAATAACGCTGCGACAAGGATTACTTGACCACCCAGAATACTGATACTTATCCAGAAATTCCAAGGAATTCTACCTATAGACTCTTTCCAGGTATCACGAAAGAGGACTTTGTCACCTATGCCGTCTAGTTTTAATTCTTGTTTTTGTTCAGTCATATTTTATTTAATTGTAGCAGATTATGCATTTTAGCTTGGCGAAGATTCATGGGATTCCCACGGGTAGACTATCCATTTGTCGGTCTGTACTACGTACCAGTCTGGTTTGTAGCCTGTTTGGCTTTGCTGTGGTTTGTAGTGCAATACTCCGCTTCGCACCTGTCCAGCACCCTGATCTTTGAGCCACTTTATTAAGAAATCTAGAGTGTTGCCTGTGTCGCAGACTTCGTCGATGATTAGCAAGTTTTTAGACTGCACATCTGCTTTGCTTGGCATTTGCCCTAACTCAAACTGTGCTTGCCGACTTGTCTCACCTGACCTGTATGACCCAATAGACGCGTTCAATAACCTGACAGCTTCAAAGCCCAATTCTCGTGCAACTATATTTGCTGGGTAATATCCACCTCTGGGAATTACAATTATTCCATCAAACTTCTCACCAGTATCTTGGCAATGCTGTCTAATCAATTTCGCCAACTTCACAGAATGAGTGTGCACACTCTCCCAACTCTCCACCAAAGCATCCTCCGGGATATCCGTCATCTTATTTCTGCCAAATCTTTTTTATCCAAGAGATTGCTAAAGTTGAAAGCAAAAATCCAACAACTGGCACAACAGCGTTTATGTATGGTGCATCATTATCAATATACAACAGGTAAGAAACTATAACTATGTAGGTCAGAACTGCTATGCTGATACGTCTAGTCCAGCTAACTTCCCACGCCTTATCTGACTCTACTTTTTTATTTCGAGCCTCAATGACTTCTAATCTTTTTTCTAAATCTTTCATGTTATTCAATTATACCAATAACTCTAGCTGAGGAGGCATCTATTTGGAGTTTTAGCGGAAGTGCGTGGACTTTGAATTCTTTGTCTTCTAGTTCTGATAAGTTTGTGAGGTTTTCTATTATTAGCACATCCGCACCAAGGAAGATTTTGTGGGTGTTAAAAGGTGGCTTGTCTGGGCTGCACATATCCACGCCAATCATACTTATCTTTTTATCTACTAAATACTTTGCTATTTCTTCTGGTATTTCTGGTGATTGATCAAAATATTCACTCTGACCATACAGATCACTCATTCCTGTGTGAAATAGCACAATATCGCCTTCTCTAATGTCTATATTTTTAAGCTTTTCTAGATCAAATGTTTTATTCTCTACTTTGACATATACTCCTCTGCCAATAAATTTATCTAGAGGAAATTGATCAATAGTTTTACCATCCGCAATCATATGAATTGGTGCATCAATATGCGTCCCTACATGCGTGCCAACAGATACATAATGATCATTATAGCCATCTTTATCAAAAACCCCAGCAGGCTCTATCTTCGTAGCAGGATCTCCAGGATAAACCGGAGTCCCCTCATTCAAAACCACAGACAAATCAACTATTCTCATTACCAATCCATAAACTAATACCATGAACACTCATTTCGAACGGTGGCGAAAATGGTATAGATATCTCATCGTCGTTTTTTAGAACAAGCCTACCACCTTCCTTTTTGAAATGAACTGGATCAAACTTAACCTCACCTTTGCCTCTTACCTGAAGATCTATCTCAATGCTTGTATTTGCAAAAAGC
>CAYGFJ010000361.1:0-1894 GCA_964349115.1 uncultured Francisellaceae bacterium | reverse complement strand
GTCAGGGTTTGGAAAACATTTATTATTTTGTGGTGAGCAATCCTATTTTCTCAGAAAAGGAGAATCCTGATTTGAAGCTGGCTTTATTTAGGCATGAAGATCCAGCCGCGAAAATCAGTGAGTTTGCAATCACTCATCATGACCCGATGGCCATGCGGGCTTTGGATTTGTTTATTCGGATTTATGGGACCTGCGCAGGCAATTTGGCCCTGACTACTTTGCCTTACGGAGGTTTGTACATTGTGGGCGGCATTGCGCCGAAACTCTTGAAACAACTGACGGATGGACGCTTTCTGACAGCGTACAGCGATAAGGGAAGAATGTCTGATCTTTTAAAGAGTTTGCCTGTGTATATTGTCTTGGACACTCAAGTGGGTCTGCAGGGTGCGGCCAATTTTGCTTATAAAACGGAGCACTGATGGAAGCCCATATTGTTCATCCTAAAAATACGCATGCGGCGACAATGATTTGGTTGCATGGCCTCGGTGCCGATGGCTTTGACTTTGCGCCTGCTGCAGAAAAACTGGATTTGTTGGAAGAGGGGGTAAAGTTTATTTTCCCTCATGCGCCAGTCCGGCCGATTACACTTAATCAGGGCTATCCGATGCGAGGATGGTATGACATTTACACGCTTAATCGAGAAAATTTTATTCATGACGTGGAGGGAATAGAAGCCTCTTGCAAGGCTGTTCACGCCTTGATTGAGAGCGAGATTAAACAGGGGATGGCTCCTCATCGGATTGTGCTTGCAGGGTTTTCACAAGGTGGGGCGATTGCGTTGTTTGCAGGGCTCACGTTCTCGCATGAATTGGCGGGTATTCTGGCTTTGTCCACCTATTTGCCTGCGCCAGAAGTTTTGGCAGAGAAACGGACAGCGCTGCGCCCCCCCATCTTGATGCAGCACGGAACAGGCGACCAGGTGATTCTTCCCGATGCAGCGCGAGAATCTGCAGACCATTTGAAAGTCTGGGGGTATGAGGTGAGGTTGGATCTGTATCCCATGGCGCATTCAGTATGTGATGCTGAGCTGAAAGTGGTTAAGGAGTGGTTGAGGAAAGTCTGTAAAGATAAAAAATAAAGTGGTCCAAAGTCTCATTAAACCCGGACAATTTATTTGCCCTCTACAGCTGCGCGAGAAGCCTCTTGGCCTCTGCGCCGTCGAGCAAGGCCTCATGACTTTACGTCATTTCGCAATCACGATGCCCATGAAGCTTGAAATATAGGCAGTTGTTGATTTAACTGGTGGGCCGTGCGGGACTCGAACCTGCGACCTACTGATTAAGAGTCAGCAGCTCTACCAACTGAGCTAACGGCCCAACAAGGGGCGCAATATATCAGGTCTTGAACATAGAATCAAAGAAGTCAGGAGCTCCCGCTGAAGCTGAGCGAAGCCATGGTGCTGCCAGGCAAAATATGAGAGGGAAGTCACTACCCTGCAAACTGGCTGCCTGATTAATTTTTAAGTCATAATCTCTGTAATATCGTATAAATGACTCAAATTATACCGCAGCCTATCATCCTCTCGAGTGGAAACGTCGAACTGTAAAAGTGAAGGATACTTCAGGCTAAAGATTGCATAGCCTGACAAAAGGCAATCCTTTATAGAGATCCCTGTCTTGCGGCCCCCACTTTTTACCTTGCTAAATGATTCATTCAGGGCCCTCAGTAATCCAAGCATACTTAAGCTCTTGCGCAGCTGATCATTCATCTGATTTCCAGATAGTCCGCGAAAAATAGAGTTTAGTCTAACCCGCAACCCTTATTTTGAAGGGCCCGTGATTTTGGCGGGAATTGCTGTCAGCCTGATAAGCTGGTGGTGGATTGAGGCTGAAAATATATGTTGACACCTCAAATCCCGCAGGTATAATAGCGCCTCTTCACTTCGGGATAGGGG
>CAYGFJ010000360.1:0-1896 GCA_964349115.1 uncultured Francisellaceae bacterium | reverse complement strand
AAATAAGTCAGCCAATGCGCTGATCCTCGGCAAGTCAACTTTTTTTAGTTGGAGATACTCATAAAAAGAGAGCGTCGTTAATGACAATGTATGCCATCTGCCAACCCCTGACTCTTGATTTTCAGCAGACAGTGGCATGGCTGAGCCTGTAAATATGATTCTGCGCTCTTTGCTAAAATCGACCTGGTGTTTCACCCAAACTCCCCACTCCCGAATGAATTGCGCCTCATCCAGAAACAGATACTCCGGTCCTTCACGCCTGGGCTCTCGATGTCGCCAAGCTTCTAGAACAGCATCAATCCCTGCTAATTTAATAATAGGATGGTCAAAGGTTGCATATAGAATATTGCTGGGGGGAACCCCTTTTTGAAGTAAATCTTCAATTACCTGCAAAACCAGTGTTGTTTTCCCCACTTGTCTTGGGCCTGAAAGCAAGACTGCACGGGGTGCAGGTGGGTCAAAAGTCCAGTCAAGCAACTCATTGAAAGCAGCGCGACGCCACTGTGACAACCCAGCAACCCGCTCATCTCTCCACCAAGGATTAAATTGAGACAGGATTGCGATCAACTCTTCTTGTGGAATTTTCATTTTTACACTATTTTTACGATTTAGTGCAAGTATACTTTAACTAAAACTGAATTTCAATACAAAAAACGAAACCTACGCAGCAAGTGCGATTGGGTTGATACGAACAAAAATGCGGTTTTTTGCGCCTTTTTGCTCAAAAGCAACAGCGCCTTCTACCAAAGCGTAGAGGGTGTGGTCACGGCCGATGCCGACGTTTTCACCGGCGTGCCAGTGGGTGCCCCGTTGGCGAATGATGATGGTGCCAGCGCTGACCACTTGGCCGCCAAAGCGTTTGACACCCAAACGTTTTGCGTGGGAGTCGCGACCGTTACGGGTACTACCGCCTGCTTTTTTATGTGCCATGACCAATCTCCTTTAATTTGAAAAACTTATGCAATTTTGGTGATACGAACTCTTGTCAAATATTGACGATGTCCTTGACGTTTCATATGGTGTTTACGACGCTTGAATTTGATGATACGAATTTTGTCTGCACGGAATTGCGAAACCACCTCCGCCTCAACTCGAGCACCTTTGATAAAAGGAACACCGAGTTTAACGTCATCGCCATCACGCAACATCAAGACTTGGTCAAAATGAAAGGCTTCACCGACGCCGTGTTCGATCTTCTCCAGGTTTAATGTTTCCCCTTCCTTCACGCGGTGTTGTTTTCCGCCACTTAAAATAACTGCGTAGGCCATGCTTCTCTCCAATCCAATGTCGCCCTAAAAATGAGCCTGGGATCTTACCAAAAAAGTTTGGGGGGTGCAAGCAATTCTTTTTAATGCTAATCTTGGGCCATGACGCCTTTATTTCACGATGTTCCCATCAACTGTATCAACAATGCCGCCATCACCTATGTGGTGCCGGCCGAACTCATTATGTCCATCATTTTCGTGGAAGGTGGCCGCAATGGCATCGCAAGTGCCAACACCAATGGCACTTTTGATTATGGGGTGATGCAAATCAATTCCACTTGGCTGCCCAAGGCCCGCGAGCGAGGCGCCAGCGCTTATGATTTGCAATATCACGCCTGTCAAAACGTCATGATCGGCACCTGGATTTTGCGCCAAAATATCAATGAGTCCCCTCATAATTTGCGCACTGCGATTGGCAATTATCACTCCCACACCCCTGCCTTAAATGACAGCTATGCTGAACAAGTGCTGTTTATCTACGGAAAAATCAGAAAAATCCTGGCGCCCGGTATCAGCAAACAATGTGATGCTGTTGGGCAGGTATGTTGAGGAGAAAACTGGTGCGCCCGGAGAGAGTCGAACTCCCGACCGCCTGGTTCGTAGCCAGGTACTCTATCCAGCTGAGCTACGG
>CAYGFJ010000359.1:0-1900 GCA_964349115.1 uncultured Francisellaceae bacterium | reverse complement strand
TGTCAAGTTCGGCCGCGTCTACCGCGTTAGCGAAGACGACCTGAATGATTTCCTCTCGAAACAAGTCAGTTGATTCCCCGCTCGGCTCCGCCGAGTACCCTCCCAACCACGCCTCAATGTTATTTAATTGCTTCTCCTGCGGTAGATTGATTTCCCTTCGAAAGGACCTTTGTCCGTACTGCATGGTTGACCTCAATAGCGCCCGTGAAAGCGTGGAAGTGAACCCAAAGAAAAAACCAGCTGTGGCTCAGAAAAAACACACCTTCTTTTCACTGTTATCACGGTAAGAATTAAGTGCTTTGGCGGCCACATAAAGGCCCCCGTGCGAAGCACTCCCTTTAAATCCTATTTGCACTGCCGATCATAAACAATCTCCACATCCTTCAAAATAGTGGGGAAGTCTTTGATGTTGGTCTCGCTGGTGATCTGGTTCATGTACTGCAAAATTCCTTGCATGTCCGTCGCCGCCACCGCGCCTCCTTCACCATACAGCAGTTTGTACTTTGCCATTCGTTCCACACTTTCGGACTGAATGATGACGCGAATATTGTCCTTCTCTATAGTCTCCAGAACGGTACCAAAACTGTAGCTGCCACCTGAGCCACTGAAATCCCCTACTTCGACGGGTGCTTCCACATCTATATTTCCCAAGTTGAGGATGTTTTTATAGTATTCGTAGCTTTTTAAAACGCTTTTACCAATGTCTTTGACTTGATCTACCCCTTGATCAAAATTAGTACCTACATTCCTGTTGTCTTTGAAAGAAAGCGGATCCCCCTCGTCGATATCAAGCCCTTCTCCCAGTGAATTAATAGTGTCCATAAAGTCATCCCATTCGTCTTTGATTTCGGCAAAACCACCTTCCTCACATTGATTGTAGTTGCCAATGCGATCTTCGTACTTGAGCACCCAGCTATCAAAGGTGTCGTTGAAGTCGCTTTCGGAGAAATAAGCATTGCTGCCATCCACAAAAATGTCTTTCATCTCGGCTTTTAAAGCGGTTAAAACTTCTTCTTTTGCGGCATCGAAAGCCGCTGCCTCTTTTTCACGGATCACATCTGAACGGCTTTTTTGAACGTTGCGTATAAAGTACTGCTCCATGAGTATGCGCTTATAGTCCTCTTTATAAGCGGCAGTATCGGAACAATTGAAGGCAGCGCTGCGGAAATTTTCACGCACGGTGTCCAGCTCATCATCCAGCTCCATGATGTCATTTAATTGGCAAAATCCTCTTCGGAAATCTTGAACGAATTGTTCACGGGTGTTCTCATTGCGAACGGTCAAAATGAAGGAATAGTATTTGCTGGCACAGCCGAGCCCGTCAAAACTGTCGACAAGATCTTCAGCACTTTCCGTCACATCTTCGCCAAAATCCTCAGCACTTTCCCGAGTAGTTGCTCCTTGCGCCACTAAAAGCGGAGCGACAAGCCCGCTCAGGAAAAGAAATCCAATAAATAGTTTGCTGCGGACGTTCATTGGCAATATTTTTTATTGATTAGAGAGGCGAGGGGAGCTTGTCCTTGCTCGTAGGTTTCTTTGATGTTTTCCTTGAAAGTATTGAAGTAAAGCAGCATGGTATAAAGTTCAGCTGAAACCTGTCCGTAAAGATCACTGGTGGTTTGAGAATAGGTGTCGAATTTAAATTCATCAAAAACCTCCTGAATTTGTGCGGCATTTTCGGTAACGGCCTCCTGACATTCTTGCAGGAGCTCATCAATAGAACGCTCCACTTTAGCTGCTTTAGTTAGGTTGAAAATGCTTTGGCATTCTTGTTCGTTCTTTGTTTTTCCCAGCGTGTCTCCCTTAATGCCAATCAATGGACTTAGCTTTGTGGTGAACGTTTCAATGGCTTCGTTGGGCTTGTCATCCAAATCATCTCCGGGATCAAGGTCGATAGGTT
>CAYGFJ010000358.1:0-1912 GCA_964349115.1 uncultured Francisellaceae bacterium | reverse complement strand
GGTGTATATCAACCACGAGGACGGCATTCATGTCGACGATTGCGAAAAGGTCAGCAAACAATTAAGCCGGGTCATGGATGTGGAAGATCCCATTCGTGGAGAATATGTTTTGGAAGTCTCTTCACCCGGTTTAAACCCCACATTATTTTTTAAAGAGCAGTATCTCGGATTTTGTGGGGAGCGCCTCCAAGTCAAGACTCACTTGGCTTTGGATGGGCGCAAAAATTTTAAGGGGCAGTTGATCAAAGTGCTTGAGGATTCAATTGAAATCAGGGATGATGACACCGCATTTGAAATTCGTTTTGACAATATTGCAAAAGCGAATGTAATCGCTTTGGATTAAGGGGAGAGTAATGAGTAAAGATTTATTATTGGTTGTAGAATCAGTGGCCAATGAAAAAGACATGGCCCATGAAGTTATCTTTGAAGCAATGGAACAGGCCCTTGCCATGGCCACACGCAAAATCAAAGGCAATGACCTGGATGTCCGCGTGTCCATCGACCCCAAAACAGGGGAATACTTGACTTTCAAACGCATCACCGTGCTCCCAGCAGAGGACCCCATTGAAAACCCATTGGCCCAAATGCATTCTGATGAATTGGATGCGGGTGATGTAATGGAAGAGGAAATGGACTCCATCGCATTTGGGCGCATTGCCGCGCAAACAGCTCGTAATGTCATTATGCAACGTATCCGTGAAGCCGAGCGTGAAAAAATTGTTGCGCTCTTCAAGTCCCGGGTGGGCGAGCTCATTTTTGGAAGCGTCAAGCGCGTGACCCGCGATGCGGTGATCATTGATTTAGGCGAACATGCAGAAGGCGTAATGCCCCGCTCCGAAATCATTCCTCGCGAGGTCTACAAAGTCGGCGATCGTGTCCGTGCGTACTTGAAAGAAGTTGGCAATGATCCCAAGGGCCCACAAATTTTGTTGTCCCGCATTTGCCCTGAAATGCTCATTGAATTAATGCGCTTGGAAGTGCCTGAAATTGCTGAGGACGTGATCGAAGTCAAAAAAGCCGTGCGTGATCCCGGCATCCGCGCCAAAGTTGCTGTCAAAACCTACGATGGTCGAATCGACCCTGTTGGCGCTTGCGTGGGCATGCGCGGCTCCCGAATTCAAGCAGTCACCAATGAATTGTCAGGTGAGCGGATCGACGTGATTATTTATGATGACAATCCCGTCCAATTTGTTATCAACGCCCTCTCCCCTGCTGAAATTACCTCGATTGTGATGGACGAAGAAAACCATGTCATGGACATTTCCATGCCAGAAGGACAACTGTCTCTCGCCATCGGAAAAGGCGGCCAGAATGTTCGTCTCGCAGGTCAGTTGACCGGTTGGCGCTTGAATGTGATGTCCGAAACGGATGCCAGCAATGCTGATCAAACTGAGTCGGCGTCCCAAAAGCAAATTTTGATGGATACCCTAGATTTGGATGAAGAGGTGGCCGACCTCTTGATTTCAGAAGGCTTTACTTCTTTAGAAGAAATTGCCTATGTCCCTGTTCAAGAATTGCTGGACTTGCAAGTCTTCGATGAAGAAGTGATTGCTGAATTGCGTGAACGCGCCAAAAATGCCTTGCTTGAACGCGCTTTGGCCAAAGGAACGCGGGTGGATTTAGACCCCCAAATTCTTGAATTGGATGGCATGACCGAAGAATTGGCTACAGCGCTTCATGAGCGCAGCATTACCAACCGTGAAGAATTGGCCGAACAAGCCATTGATGAGATCATTGACCTGCCCAATATGACAGAAGCATTGGCGGGCAAGATCATTATGGCGGCTCGGGCCCATTGGTTTTTATAAAAAGAGGGTTTAACTTGGAGATGAAACATGGCTGATATTAGCGTAAGCCAGTTGGCAAAAAGGGTTGGCTTAACGGCCGATGCTTTGTTATTGAAGTTCAAAGA
>CAYGFJ010000357.1:0-1924 GCA_964349115.1 uncultured Francisellaceae bacterium | reverse complement strand
GGATACAGATGGGATAATGCTGAAACGCTTATATCCTGGCCCCATAATGGACAGATCAAAAGAATATCCAAATCTTTGCGCAACGCCATGCGTCATCAAGGAAGGAAACCAATTTAAAATGTGGTTTGCGTCTGGCGAGCCTTGGGCGTTTATTGACGGTAAACCAGTGGTCACGTGCAATATTGGTTACGCAGAATCTGAAAACGGGCTGGATTGGAAGCGTGAAATGCTTCCAGCGGTCAGCCACAAAAAAGATGTTGAACATGTAGCATCTACCCCTTTTGTATTAAAGGAAAACGGCACTTACAAGATGTGGTATTCCTACCGTGGCGAAAAATACCGTATCGGATATGCTGAATCAACTAATGGGAAAACTTTCACCAGAATGGATGACGAAGTTGGAATCGGAGTGTCTGATGAAGGTTGGGATTCTGACATGGTCTGTTATCCATATGTGTTTGACCTTCAGGGTGAAAGATATATGATTTACTGTGGAAATGAGTATGGTAAAAATGGTTTTGGTATGGCACTGTGGGTTGGAAACTGACCATTGTATGGATCTATCTGGCGTAACCACACTTTCAACATCCAAAAGCATGAGCCACATTTTCATTTCATCGAACTGACGCACAAATTTGGATGCTACAAAGTCATGAAGACAATGCAATGTCTACGGCATTCCACCACTGGAGGGAAGGTTGCAAGCTCAATTTGAGTGGCAGTTGGATGCGTGCGCAAAGAATTAGAAAAATTAGCAATCTACAGGTCAAAATCTTGGATTGAAAAGTTTGCGTCGCTTCGCTCCGACTGCCTCGACAGTGAGCTCGTGGTCTGGGTAAATCACGCTGAAATGGGCGACTCGTTGAGATTTCCAATGCTTTACGATCTCATTATGTAGTATCTAAAACATGTTAGTGTTTAATTGCATGGCAGATTCAACTCTGAAGAGTAACTCTTGTAAGTGAATTGAGGTGGCGGGCTACGTTAATATCGGAACCACTTAAACGACCGAGTTCTATATTGGATTTTAAAGTGATGAAACTTTCAGTTGTTGCAACTCTGTATCAGTCTGCTCCTTATATTGAGGAATTTGTTGCGCGAGTCTCAAAAACGGCAGCCAATATCACGGCAGATTTTGAGATTATTCTAGTTAATGATGGCTCGTCAGATAATTCACTTGTTATTGCTCTGCATCTTCAAAAAAATGATCCAAAGATTGTAGTCATCGACTTGTCGCGGAATTTTGGGCACCATCGAGCCATAATGACGGGCTTGTCTTATGCTCACGGCGAGCAGGTTTTTTTAATAGATTCTGATCTGGAAGAGCAGCCAGAATGCCTCTTACCTTTTTATACTCGTCTTTCTCAAAAAGATTGCGATGTTGTTTATGGTTTTATGGAAAATCGCAAAGGCTCGCTATTTGAAAAGGTATCTGGGCAAATTTTTTATTGGCTTCTAGACACTCTTACGAATCACGACTTTCCCCGCAACACTCTTGTGGCTCGTCTCATGAATCAATGTTATGTTAAAAGCCTATTGCTACATCAAGAGCAGGAGCCATTTTTTGGGGGGCTCTGCCACATCACGGGCTATAAACAAATAGCTTTTCCTGTCATAAAAACATCCAAGGGCGCTACAACTTACAATTTACGTCGCAAGATTGCGATGCTACTAAATTCCATTTCTTCGTTTAGCGATAGGCCTCTTATTTTGATTTTTTATTGTGGAGCCATAATTTCCTGCTTGTCGCTTGCAGCTATCATTTATTTTATAACCTTAAAGTTTGTTTATCATATTCCCATCCAAGGATGGACATCTATTTTGATTTCGATTTGGTTTCTTGGAGGCCTTACGATATTATTTTTAGGAATTATAGGATATTATTTGTCTAAAGTTTTCATTGAAACTAAGGGGCGTCCCTATA
>CAYGFJ010000356.1:600-1926 GCA_964349115.1 uncultured Francisellaceae bacterium | reverse complement strand
GCATCATAGCAGGCCAAAAAATGGCATGAAAAGGTACATTGTCTTTTGCCATAAACTGCGCATAATTGACTTCAGTGGGCTGACACCACCATTCTTTCCAAGCTTCTGGCTTCCCTTCCGCTTTCGCCCATTCTTCTGTGATACTGATGTAAGCAATGGGTGCATCAAACCACACATAAAACACTTTGTTCTCAAAGCCTGCTTTTGGAATCTTCACGCCCCACTGCAAATCACGAGAAATGCAGCGCTCATGTAAACCTTCTTGCAACCATTTTTGGGCAATGCCTTTGGTCACGCTAGGCCAATTAGGATGCTGATCGACCCACCCCTGAACTTCAGATGCAAGTTCATTCAATTTTAAAAACAAATGCCGAGTGCTGCGTACTTCCAAATCTTGGCTGCCGCTAATGGCAGAACGAGGGTTTAGCAACTCCGTGGTTTCGAGCAAACGACCACAGGCTTCGCATTGGTCCCCGCGGGCTTTTTCATAACCACAATGTGGACAAGTCCCCTCCACATAACGATCCGGCAAAAAACGTTGATCCGCTTTGGAGTACACCTGCTTAATTTCACGTTCTTCTATATAGCCATTCTTGTCCAATGCTTTAAATATAGCCTGAGTCATTCCATGATTTTCAGGAGCAGAACTGCGACCAAAATAATCAAATGAAATTTCGAAAGCTTTATAGATGGCTTTTTGTTGTTCATATAGCTTAAAACAGTAGTCCTCAACGGAAATTCCGGCCTTTTCGGCAGCAATTTCAGCAGGGGTACCATGTTCATCCGTGCCACAAATATAAAGCACCTCTTCGCCCTCTTGGCGAAGATGACGAGCATAAACATCCGCCGGCAGCATAGAGCCAATCATATTGCCCAGATGTTTAACGCCATTGATATAGGGAAGAGCACTGGTAATCAGGTATTTTTTCATAGGCAGGCATTGTAGCGGGATCTTTGTCCTAGGGGCAAGTTCTTGTAGTTGGCTCGTTAAATTCTCGTTGGTGCCAAGCGCAGCACGGCCCAACAAGCGTCGTAGGTTGGCGCCAAGCGCAGCGCGGCCCAACAAATAAATGCTTAGACCTTACATTGGAGTTTATTCACCTTCAAAACGTTGGGCCGCGCTGCGCTTGGCGCCAACCTACGAGGCCCTTAATTTCAAATCATGCATCATCAAGATGTAAAAATTGGCTACCAAGGGAATAATGATCATGAAAGAGGCTGCATCGACCGCTATGCTTAAAGGCATCGTGAATCCCAAACTTAATTCTGTTAAATAAATCAGACGAACAATTGAAATAAAGAGAATAATCAAAACATAGGCACAAA
>CAYGFJ010000356.1:0-590 GCA_964349115.1 uncultured Francisellaceae bacterium | reverse complement strand
GCACAAAAGGCACGGAACCAATGATAATAGACAATACTGGCCCCTTGTCTGAAAGCTTCCCAGCTGGAAAGTTTTTCAATCATCAGCAAGGGCAACACATATAACAATAAGACCACAGTATAGATAATGGGAAAGCCTATGAACAAAGGTACCATTTTCAAAAGAGGGCTGGTGGGGGCAGCAAAATGTAAAACCAGCAATCCGCATAAGTAACCTGCCAAGCCCGCCAATGAGATAAAGACTGAATACAAAAATAGCGTCAACAATAAACGTAAGCTATTTTTGAGCACTAGCAAGCTATATTCCAGTCGACGTGAGCTCTCCTGCAGAAATCGGTTATAAATAACAACACAAATGCTAATCCATAAACTTAAATCAACCAAAGCCACCAATAAATTAACAAAAAAATCGACCACAGGATGCTTAGGGTGCGCAAGAACACAAGAAGCACAATAGTATTCCCTGAGAATAACTAAACCTATAATGAGCGGCCAAACCTCTTTTAAGCTAGGCCACCAGGCTTGGAATGATCTTATCAATAAACGACTCAAAGAACTGGGTGAGGTGGCAAAATTTTGCATATGATCTCC
>CAYGFJ010000355.1:0-1949 GCA_964349115.1 uncultured Francisellaceae bacterium | reverse complement strand
TGTAGCGCCAAAGTAGTAATGTCACACTTCACCAAAGTTAAAATGTCACACTCTAATATCAACAAAACAGAGTGGAGAGATGGAGAAGCTGATCACAATGAGCACGCAAGAAGTAGATCGTTTGGGAGTTTTTGAGCAAATAAAGGCAGGAAAACTAAGCAAGACAGCTGGGGCTGAGAGATTGGGATTGTGCCGAGAGCAAGTGCAGCGGCTGTATAAAAAATTTTATGTGGATGGTCCGCAAGCGTTGATTTCAAAAAAGCGCGATCAGGCCAGCAATAATCGCATTCCTGACCCCGTCCGTGAGGCAGTGATTAAAGTCATTCGAGAGAAGTACCATGATTTTAAGCCTGGGTTTGCGCATGAGAAATTGACTGAAGAACACGGATTTAAACTTTCTGACGAAACGGTACGCCAAATCATGATAGATGCAGGCATCTGGAAGGGCAAAACGCGCAAGCATGCGAAGGTTCACCAAATGCGGACAAGACGTTCTGCGTGCGGCGAATTGATCCAGCTTGATGGCAGCCCCCATGACTGGTTTGAGGGGCGTCGAGAATCTTGCTGCCTACTGGTGCTGATCGATGATGCAACCAGCAAGATCATGGGCCTAAGATTTGTTGAGAATGAATGCCTGCAAGGCTATTTTGATCTCGTTCGCGAGTATATCGAGTGCTGCGGTCGCCCACTTTCCTTTTATGCCGATAAGCATTCCATCTTTCATGTAAACATCAAAGAGGCCGCAAGTGGAACAGGAGAGACCCAATTTGGGCGAGCAATGAGTGCTCTTGATATTGAGTTGATCCCTGCCAATAGCGCCCCCGCTAAAGGCCGTGTGGAACGAGCTAATTTAACCTTCCAGGATAGGTTGACCAAAGAAATGCGCCTGGCAGGAATCAGTGAGATCGAGGCAGCAAATGCATGGCTACCAGAATACATCAAAAAGCATAATCGTCGGTTTGCAATAGAGGCTGCAAACCCCACTGATGCACATCGCAGGGTGATTCCAGGGCCTGGAGAGTTAGATCACATCTTCTCTGTGCAAGCAGAGCGCAAGCTTTCAAAAAATCTTGAGATTAGCTATAAAAATGTAATCTATCAAATTCAGACAAAATCCCCTGGATACAGTATGCGTGGTGCCTCCCTCACAGTCTGCGAATCACCTACTCAAGTTATTTTGCTTTATAAAAATAAGCCCCAACCCTACAAAACTTTTAATAAAAACAATCGACCAAAGGAAGTCATTACCAGTAAGGACATCAATGCACATGTTGATAAACGCACAGTTGGTCAAAAACCAAAGTCAAATCATCCTTGGCGCAACCGCCTTGCAAGCTAGATTTGGTCAAAAAGGAGCACTTATCCACAGATTCCACAGAGCCGCCTGACTCTTGACTGTCGTCTGCTCTATGAAATCTATGGGTAAGTGCGCTTTATTGAATATTAAAATTTAATCATGTGTGACATTTCTACTTTGGTAAAAGTGTGACATTTCTACTTTGGGTTGACACTTGCGTTGCGCCTGCAAAGAAAAGATCTGGTCTAACTCTGCAGGCTTTGGTATGGCTTTACGATGAGCATCAATGGGGCTTGCAGGCGCGACTGCAAACCGATGGTTATGCTTTTTGATGTACCCTGGCAGCCATGCGTTCGCTGCTTCAATATCGTTGATTCCCGCCAGGCGCATCTCTTTGATCAGCCTGTCCTGGAATGTTTGATTGGCGCGTTCTACGCGGCCTTTGGCAGGCGCGCTATTAGCTGGAATCAGCTCGATATCAAGGGTTCTCACTGCCCGCCCAAGCTGAGTCTCTCCCGTGCCGCTTGCGGCCTCTTTGATGTGCACGTGAAAGATGGAATGGCGATCCGAATAAAAGGCCAGTGGACGGCCACAGCGCTCGATATACTCACGGATTAAATCAAAATAACCTTGCAGGCACTCATTCTCAACA